>NZ_JBNFOJ010000273.1:0-3698 GCF_057364705.1 Brevundimonas sp. CURTG3B2_SDJG | reverse complement strand
CGCCGGCGGCGGCGGCCTTCGGCCAGTTGCTCGAAGGGCTGGAAGATGCGCTCGCGCTGATCCTCGGGCACGCCGGGACCTTCGTCGTGGACCTCGAAGGCCAGATCGACACGGCCGTCGGCGGCGGGGCGCGCGCGGGCGACCAGGCGGATCGCCCCGGAGGGCGTCAGCTTCAGGGCGTTGGACAGGAAGTTGATCAGCACCTGCTCGACCTTGCCGCCGTCGGTCCGGACGGCGAAGTCCTCGGGGCGGCCGTCGCGTTCGATCTCCAGGGACAGGCCCAGCTCGGCGACGCGGACCCTCCAGACGCGGGCGATGGCGGCGACGGTCTCGGCCAGGTCGACGGGCTCCAGCCGGGCCTCGGCCTGGCCGGACTCGATCTTGGACAGGTCCAGCGCCCCGTTCAGCAGGCGCAGCAGCATGCCGCCGGCGTCGGCCATGTCGCGGACCAGGTCCGCCTCGACCTTGGAGCGGCGGCGGCCCTTCAGCACCTCGGCGATGCCCAGGATGACGTTGAGCGGGGTACGCACCTCGTGGCTGATCACCGCCAGGAAGCGGGACTTGGCCTGGTTGGCGCGTTCGGCGGCGGCGCGTTCGGCCTCGGCGGCGTCCAGCGCCACGCCCAGGGCGCGGGAGCGCTCGGCCAGGTCGACGTAGAGCTCCACCGTCTGGCGGTCGCTGCGGCCTGGCGCCAGGCCGAGCCGACGACGCCCAGGACGAACAGGACGGCGCTGGTCAACAGGACGACGTCCCAGCCGGCCTCGCTCCAGGCGATGACGCCGATCATGATCGCCGGCGGCAGGACGGCGGCGGCGAAGCTCAGGCGGCTGACGTGCACCTGCAGCGCCCCGACCATCAGGTTGCCGCCGATCAGCAGCAGGAGGTGTTTCAGGTAGAGCGGCTCGAACCGCCAGGCGACGAAGACGAACAGGGCGACGTGGGTGGCTAGGGCCAGGGTGATCGTCTCGGTGCCCCATTTCAGCCGGGCTCCCGCTCCCGGCCTGTCGGGATTCAGCCGCGCGCGCTCGACCAGGCGCCAGAGCAGGAGGTAGAGGGCGAACTGCGGAACCAGGAAAGCGGCCGTCCAGGTCCAATCCAGCAGCCACAGCACGATCGCCGCCACGCCAAGGACGGACAGGATCCGCACCGGGAACATGTCCCGGTACCGGCCGGCATATGCCCGCACATAATCGGCGTTCTGAACCACCGTCGCCCACTCGAATGAAGCTTACGGTGGGTTGTGTAGGGGGATCGGGCTTAAAGAGCGGTCAAGAAGAGGTGCTACTGCGCTATGCGGTGACGTAGTCTTCCAGCATATCGCGCCAGGTTGGATTGCGTCCCTCGATCAGGAGCAACTTCCAGGATCGCCGCCATTCCTTTATCCGCCGCTCGCGACGGAAAGCGCCAGGGCGCGTCTCGTGCCATTCGACCCAGACGAGGATCTTGCAGCCATACTGTTTGGTGAAGCCGTCATGCGTCCCGTTCCGATGCTGTTGGACCCGGACCCAAAGTTTGTCGGTGTGGCCGGTGTAGATGGCGCCATTGCGCCGATTGGCCATGATGTAGACCCAGAACCCGATCGGTCCCTCGCGCATGACGCCCTCCACCGCTCATCCTGGCGAATGCCGGGACCCAGATGGAAGATCTGGCGGGTTGGAAATCAAGTTAAGGTTGTGGATCGCCGCCGGGTGAGATCGAGTTCTGCAATCTGGGTCCCGGCATTCGCCGGGATGAGCGGTGGAAAGTTCTACCCCACCTTCACCCGCGTCGCCGCCTCGGGCAGATCCTCGCCGAACGCGCGCTGGTAGAACTCGGCGATCGTGGGCCGCTCAAGCTCATCGCACTTGTTCAGGAAGGTCAGGCGGAAGGCGAGCCCGATGTCGCCGGCGAAGATCTGGGCGTTCTGGGCCCAGGTGATGACCGTGCGGGGGCTCATGACGGTGGAGATGTCGCCGTTCATGAAGGCGTTGCGGGTCATGTCGGCGACGCGGACCATGGCGGCGATCTGACGGCGGCCCTCGGCCGTGGCGTACTCGGGCGCCTTGGCCACGACGATCTCGGTCTCGACGTCGTGGTCCAGGTAGTTGAGCGTGGTCACGATGTTCCAGCGGTCCATCTGGCCCTGATTGATCTGCTGGGTGCCGTGGTACAGGCCCGAGGTGTCGCCCAGGCCGATGGTGTTGGTGGTCGAGAACAGGCGGAACCACTTGTTCGGGCGGATGACGCGGTTCTGGTCCAGCAGGGTCAGACGGCCCTGCGCCTCCAGCACGCGCTGGATGACGAACATCACGTCCGGGCGGCCGGCGTCGTACTCGTCGAACACCAGGGCGATGGGGCGCTGGATGGCCCAGGGCAGCATGCCCTCGCGGAACTCGGTGACCTGGCGGCCGTCCTTCAGGACGATGGCGTCCTTGCCCACCAGGTCGATGCGGCTGACGTGGCTGTCCAGGTTCACGCGGACCAGCGGCCAGTTCAGGCGGGCGGCGACCTGCTCGATATGGGTCGACTTGCCGGTGCCGTGATAGCCCTGGACCATGACGCGGCGGTCGAAGCTGAAGCCGGCGCAGATGGCCAGGGTCGTCTGCGGGTCGAAGCGGTAGGCGTCGTCGATGTCGGGGACGTGGCTGTCGCGACCATCGAAGACCGGCACGGTCATGTCGCTGTCGATCCCGAAGAGCTCGCGCACGCTGGCGTGGCGGTGCGGCTCCAGCGTCAGCAGGGGATCGGGCGTCGAGTCGAGGGGGGAGGTCATGGCGCACACTTAGAAGCCCCGCGCAGCAGGGTCCAGCCCATGGGGGCGGCGGCTGGAATAACGATGCTTTACAGCGTGTGTCGAGCGAGTTAATAACTGACCGGTCAGTTATAAAGAGCCCTGCATGCTGCCGCCCGGCGAACCGAAATTCCGTCGCCGACCCGCCGACCGCCCGGCCGAGATCCTGGCCGCGGCGCTGGAGGTGTTCGCCGAGCGGGGCTTCCACTCGGCCCGGCTGGAGGAGGTGGCCAGGAAGGCCGGCGTGTCGAAGGGCGCGCTGTATCTCTATTTCGAGACCAAGGCGGACCTGTTCCGGGCGGTGGTGCGCGACGCCATCTCGCCCAATCTGGAGCAGGTGAAGGCGATGGCCGCGGCGGCCGCGCCGTTCGACCAGGCGGCGCGGATGGGCCTGGGGCTGCTGGCGCGCAAGGTGGTCACCGACCGGCGGATCACGGGCGTGGTCAAGCTGGTCATCGCCGAAAGCCGCAACCACCCCGAACTGGCGACGATCTGGCACGAGACGGTGGTGGAGCCCGGCGTGACGCTGATGAGCGGCCTCATCGCCGAGGCGCAGAAGCGCGGCGAGGTGCGGGCGGGCGATCCGCGCCTGTTCGCCTTCAGCCTGATGGGGCCGATGGTCCTGTCGATGGTGTGGCGCGAGACGTTCGAGCCGGTTGGGGCCCAGCCGATCGACGTCGGCAGGCTGGCCGACCAGCATCTGGACACCGTCCTGAAGGGGATGAAGCCATGAAGCGGATGAGACCTGTGCTGGCGATCGCCGCGATCGCCGTGCTGGGCGCGATCGTCTGGGCGCTGTTCCTGCGGGCCGGAGAGCCGCGGACGCTGACCGGCTACGTCGAGGGCGAGCGGGTCTATCTGGCGGCGCCGGTCTCGGGCGCGGTGGCCGAGCTGTACGTGCGCGAGGGCGGCCGGGTGGCGGCCGGCG
>NZ_JBNFOJ010000272.1:0-3714 GCF_057364705.1 Brevundimonas sp. CURTG3B2_SDJG | reverse complement strand
GAGGGGGCCGGGGCGGGCGGGGCGGACTGGGCCAGAGCGCCTGCGGCCCCCAGGGCCAGGGGGGCGGCGGCGAGGAGGGCGATGAGGCTCTGACGCATGGTCGGTTTCCCTGTGTGAAAGCCCGGAAAGGGCGGCGATTCTTTTGCTTCGGGCGGGCCAGACTGCTAGAAAACCAGACAGCGGATCACGTTCCGATTCCGGCCATTTAAAGCCCGATTTCCTTGACCGACGACAGCTACCAGAACGCCGCGCCCCCCATGGGCGGCGACATCTCCACCATCACCATCGAAGACGAGCTGCGCCGCTCGTATCTCGACTACGCCATGAGCGTGATCGTGAGCCGGGCGCTGCCCGACGCGCGCGACGGCCTGAAGCCGGTGCACCGGCGGATCCTGTACTCGATGCACGATCTGAAGATGTCGCCCGACCGCGCCTATTCGAAATGCGCGCGGGTGGTCGGCGACGTGCTGGGTCGCTTCCACCCGCACGGGGACGCCTCGGTCTACATGGCGCTGGTGCGCATGGCCCAGCCGTTCTCGATGGGGCTGATGCTGGTCGACGGCCAGGGCAATTTCGGCTCGGTCGACGGCGATATGCCCGCCTCGATGCGATACACCGAGGCCCGGATGGCCCCGGCCGCCGTGGCCCTGCTGGCCGACATCGACAAGGACACCGTCGATTTCCAGCCGAACTACGACGAGAAGGAGCTGGAGCCGGTCGTCCTGCCCAGCCGCATCCCGAACCTGCTGGTCAACGGCGCGGGCGGCATCGCGGTCGGCATGGCGACCAACATCCCGCCGCATAACCTGGGCGAGGTGATCGACGGCTGCGTGGCCCTGCTGGACGATCCGAACGTTTCGGACGACGCCCTGCTGGACCTGGTCCCGGGCCCCGACTTCCCGACCGGCGGCGAGATCATGGGCCGCACGGCTCCCCGCAACGCCCTGCGCGACGGCCGCGGCTCGGTGATCGTGCGCGGCAAGGCCTCGATCGAGACCATCCGCAAGGACCGCGAGGCCATCGTGGTCACCGAGCTGCCCTATCAGGTCAACAAGCAGACCCTGATCGAGCGGATCGTGGAACTGGTCCGCGAGAAGCGGATCGACGGCATCGCCGACGTGCGCGACGAATCCGACCGCGACGGCATGCGCATGGTCGTCGAGCTGAAGCGCGACGCCTCGGGCGACGTGGTGCTGAACCAGCTGTGGCGCTTCACCGCCATGCAGTCGTCGTTCGGCGTCAACATGCTGGCGCTGAACCACGGGCGGCCCGAGCAAATGGGCCTGCGCCAGCTGCTGGACGCCTTCCTGGAGTTCCGCGAGGAAGTCGTCGTCCGTCGCATCAAGTTCGAACTGGCCAAGGCCCGCGACCGCGGCCACGTGCTGGTCGGCCTGGCCGTGGCGGTGGCTAATATCGACGAGGTCATCCACATCATCCGCTCGTCGGCCGATCCGACGGAGGCGCGCGAACGTCTGCAGGCGAAGGCCTGGCCGGTCGGCGACATGATGGCCCTGGTCGAGCTGATCGCCGACCCGCGCACCGTGCTGGTCGAGGGCGAAAAGATACGCCTGACCGACGAGCAGGCCCGCGCCATCCTGGCCCTGACGCTGAGCCGCCTGACCGGCCTGGGCCGCGACGACATCTTCGGCGAGGCGCGCGAGCTGGCCGGCACGATCCAGGGGCACCTGACCCTGCTGTCGGACCGCGCCAACATCCTGGCGGTGATCCGCGAGGACCTGCTGGCGGTGAAGGCCGAGTTCGCGATCCCGCGCCGCACCCTGATCGGCGAGGGCGACGGGGAGATGGAGGACGAGGACCTGATCCCGCGCGAGGATATGGTCGTCACCGTCACCCACGGCGGCTACGTCAAGCGCGTGGCGCTGAACGCCTATCGGACCCAGCATCGCGGCGGCAAGGGCCGCTCGGGCGTGGCGATGAAGGAGGACGACGCCGTGGTCGGCGTGTTCTCGGCCTCGACCCATACACCGGTGCTGTTCTTCGCCACCAACGGCAAGGCCTACAAGCTGAAGACCTGGCGCCTGCCGCTGGGCAATCCGCAGTCGCGCGGCAAGGCCTTCGTCAACCTGCTGCCGATCGAGCCCGGCGACAGCATCATGAACGTGCTGCCCCTGCCCGAGGACGAGGCGGACTGGGGGAACTACGACATCATGTTCGCCACCCGCTCGGGCGACGTGCGCCGCAACAAGCTGTCGGACTTCGCCACGGTGAATCGCGCCGGCAAGATCGCCATGAAGCTGGAGGAGGGCGACCGGATGGTCGGCGTCGCCCTGTGCACGGCGGAAGACGACGTCATGCTGACGACCGCGCTGGGCCGGGCGATCCGGTTCAAGGCCGACGACGTCCGCGTGTTCAAGGGCCGGGATTCCACCGGGGTGCGGGGCGTGCGCCTGCAGGCCGGGGACGAGGTCATCTCCATGGCCGTGCTGGGCCGGGTGGACGCCACGCCGGAAGAGCGCGCCGCCTACGTCAAGCACGCCAACGCCATGCGCCGGGCCGCGGGCGACGAGGACGAGGGGCCCGCCGAGGCCGACGATGAGGCCGTCGCCGAAACCGCCCTGTCGGTCGAGCGCATCGCCGAGCTAGGCGCGGCCGAGCAGTTCATCCTGACGGTCACCGAGACGGGTTTCGGCAAGCGGTCCTCAGCCTATGAATATCGGCGCACGGGCCGGGGCGGGCAGGGGCTGACGGCCCACGGCCTGGGCGGGCGCGCGGGCGACCGGCTGGCGGCGTCCTTCCCGGTGGAGGAGACCGACGAATTGCTGCTGGTCACCTCGGGCGGGCAGATGATCCGCACGCCGGTCGGCCAGGTGCGCATCGTGGGTCGCTCCAGCCAGGGCGTGACCATCTTCCGCACCGCCGACGGCGAGAAGGTGGTCTCGGTCGAGCGCCTGCCTGACTCGGGCGGCGGCGACGAAGGCGTGGACGAGGGCGCGGACGGGACCGACGGCGACGAGGCCTGATCCGGCCTCGCCGCCCGACGGACCGCCCTAGCGGCAGCCCTTGCTCTCGTAGATCTCCATCAGGTGCGCGCGCCGGTCGTTGACCAGGTTCCGCGCCTCGCCGGCGGTCAGGTAGTTGCCGACGGCCGCGGGCCAGAAGAACAGCACGGCGGCGACGTTGGCGACGTTGATTCCCTGGTCGCGCTCGGCGTCGCGGGTCACGGAATCGAGCCGTTCGAACTCGCGGCTCAGCTGGGAGCAGCTCATGGAGCGGTCGCCCGGCTGCACCGGGGTGACGCGCTGGGTGGTCGTGCAGGCGCCCAGCGTCAGGCTGGCGCACAGGGCGCCGGTGATGATCAACCTCATGGGACACAATCCTTCAGAGCTCCGCGACGATGCGGAGGTCCTGGACGCTGACCCAAAGGGACGCCGCGCGGTGCTGACGAACCCTGACCAGACCTGTCGCAACCTTAAGGCCAAGGTTGACGCGGGAACCCGGGCCGCGTCCAAGAGTTCGTGAACCCCTCGGAGGCCTGACCATCGCGCCTGTCCTGCACATCGACGGCGTCCCGGCCACGGTCGAGACCCTGGCCCCGGTCCTGCTGTCCAACTATGGCGCCTTCACCTCGATGCAGGTCGAGGCGGGCGGGGCGCGGGGCCTGGACCTGCACCTGGAGCGGCTGGAGCGGGAGGCGCTGGAGCTGTTCGGCGTGGCCGTCCCCGAGGCGCGGCCTGCGCGACCGGATGCCGCGCC
>NZ_JBNFOJ010000271.1:0-3724 GCF_057364705.1 Brevundimonas sp. CURTG3B2_SDJG | reverse complement strand
CGGGACGTCGGCCTTGAACGCCGCGCCGGCCACGTCCGCTCCGGTCGCCTCGGCTCCGGCCGCGACGTCGTCGACCGCGACCCTGAACACCACGCCTCCGGCGCCCGCGATCACGCCCGAACGGCCGCGGGAACCGGCGATCGTCGTCCAGCCGCTGAATTGAACCGAGACTCGCGCCATGAAGCGCCCCGGCCCGTCGCCGGGGCGCTTTCGCGTTCCTAGGCGGCCGGCGAGACCCGCCAGATGACGTTCCCCACGTCGTCGGCGACCAGCAGGGCGCCCAGCCGGTCGAACTGCACGCCCACGGGGCGGCCCAGGGCCTGGTCGCGGTCGTTGACGAACCCGGTGAGGACATCCTCGGGCGGGCCCGACGGGACGCCGGCGGAGAAGGGCACGAACAGGACGCGGTAGCCGTTGCGCGGGCGGCGGTTCCATGAGCCGTGCTGGCCTATGAAGGCGCCGCCACGGTAGCGGGCGGGAAGCAGTCCTCCCTCCCCGAAGGTCAGGCCGAGCGAGGCGGTGTGGGCTCCGAGCGCATAGTCGGGCCGGATCGCGCGCGCCACCTGCACGGGGTTGGCGGGCTCGACCCGCTCGTCGACCGTCTGGCCGTAGTAGCTCCAGGGCCAGCCGTAGAAGCCGCCGGGCGTCACCGAGGTCATGTAGTCCGGAACCAGGTCATCGCCGAGCTCGTCGCGCTCGTTGACCGCGACCCACAGCTTGCCGCTGTCAGGCTGCCAAGCCAGACCGACGGGGTTGCGCAGGCCCGAGGCGAAGACGCGCCGCGCGCCCGTCACGGGGTCGATCTCGAGGATGGCGGCCCGGTCCTGCTCCTCGTCCAGACCATTCTCGCCGATGTTGGAGTTGGAGCCGACGCCGACGTACAGGCGCGAGCCGTCTGCGCTGGCGACCAGGCTCTTGGTCCAGTGATGATTCCGGCCGGCCGGCAGGTCCGCGATCTTCCGCGGCGCGGCGTCGATCCGCGTCTCGCCGGTCCGATAGGGGAAGGCGACGACGGCGTCGGCATTGGCGACGTAGAGAGTGTCGCCGACCAGGGCCATGCCGAAGGGGGAGGTCAGGTTCTCCAGCAGGGCGGCCCGCGTCTCGGCCACCCCGTCGCCGTCGGCGTCGCGCAGCAGGGTGATGCGGTCGGCGCTGGGCGTGCGGGCGCCGGCCTTCTTCATGAACAGGCCCTGGACCCAGGCCCGGAATCCGCCGCTTTCGCCCTCCGGCTTGGGCGGGGCGTTGGTCTCGGCCACCAGGATGTCGCCGTTCGGCAGCCGGTACAGCCAGCGGGGATGGTCCAGGCCGGACGCGAAGGCCTGGACCCTGAAGCCTCGGGCCGGCGTCGGGGCCGCGCCCGGGGGCCAGCCGGTCGCGTCCGCCACGTTGACGGTGGGGATGAGGGTCCGGCTGGGAGCGGGCAGGGTCGGGTTGGGCCCGTAGCCGGCGGCGGGGTCCAGCGTCGATTCGGTGCCGCAGGACGCAAGCGCCAGCGCGAGACCCGAGACAGCGAGACAAGTGAGGCGGATCATGGCGGACCTCCTTCGGAGAGGCCGCCGCGGGGAGCGGACCGGCCATGCGCTCAATACGCCGCCGAGAACGCGGTTCCGTCACCTCGATCCCGCCACCTGGCGGGAATGTGGCGACAGCGGTCGGGGGCGGCCTTGAGGTGCGGCGGGATGACACATATCTGCGAAGCCCTCGGGAGGGCGCGCATGCAGCCGGTGATATCCATCCAGGGTCTGACCAAGACCTACAAGTCGGGGCTGCAAGCCCTGAAATCCATCGACCTGGAGATCCGCAAGGGCGAGATTTTCGCGCTCCTGGGGCCGAACGGGGCGGGCAAGACGACGATGATCTCGATCATCTGCGGGATCGTCACGCCGTCGACCGGAACGGTGGTGGCGGACGGTCACGACATCCAGAAGGACTACCGCCGGGCGCGCAGCAAGATCGGCCTGGTGCCCCAGGAGCTGACCACGGACGCGTTCGAGACGGTGTGGGCCACCGTCACCTTCAGCCGCGGCCTGTTCGGCCGGGCGCCGAACCCGGCCTATGTCGAACAGATCCTTCGCGACCTGAGCTTGTGGGACAAGAAGGACGCCAAGATCATGACCCTGTCCGGCGGCATGAAGCGCCGGGTGATGATCGCCAAGGCGTTGAGCCATGAGCCCGACATCCTGTTCCTGGACGAGCCCACGGCCGGCGTGGACGTCGAGCTGCGCAAGGACATGTGGGCCATGGTCCGCAAGCTGCGCGAGCGCGGCGTGACCATCATCCTGACCACCCACTACATCGAGGAGGCCGAGGAGATGGCCGACCGGGTGGGGGTGATCCTGAAGGGCGAACTGATCCTGGTCGAGGACAAGACCGCCCTGATGAAGAAGCTGGGCAAGAAGACCCTGACCCTGCAGCTGCAGGAGCCGCTGGCCGGACTGCAGCCCGAACTGGGCGAGTGGGCGCTGGAGCTGAAGGCCGAGGGCCACGAGCTGGAATACGTGTTCGATTCCAACGCCGAGCGGACGGGGGTGCCCTCCCTGCTGCGCCGGCTCAGCGACCTGGGGATCGGCTTCAAGGACCTGTCGACCCAGCAGAGCTCGCTGGAGGACATCTTCGTGGGCCTGGTCCACCAGTCCAAGTCGGAGGCGGCGTGATGGCGTTCAACGGATATGGCGTCTGGGCCGTCTATCGCTTCGAAATGGCGCGGACGTTCCGCACCCTGTGGCAGTCGATCGTCACCCCGGTGATCACGACGGCCCTCTATTTCGTCGTGTTCGGTTCGGCCATCGGCTCGCGCATCGACCAGGTCGACGGCGTGCCGTACGGGGCCTTCATCGTGCCGGGGCTGATCATGCTCAGCCTGTTCACCAACTCGATCTTCAACGGCTCGTTCGGCATCTATTTCCCGAAATTCACCGGGACGATCTACGAGCTCCTGTCGGCCCCGATCTCGCCGTTCGAGACGGTGCTGGGCTATGTCGGCGCGGCCGCCACCAAGTCGGTGATGCTGGGCCTGATCATCCTGGGCACGGCGGCGCTGTTCGTGCCGATGCGGATCCTGCATCCGGTGGAAATGCTGGCCTTCCTGGTCCTGATCTCGGCGACCTTCTCCCTGTTCGGCTTCATCATTGGCATCTGGGCGCAGAGCTTCGAACAGCTGAACTTCATTCCCATGCTGATCGTGACGCCCCTGACCTTCCTGGGCGGCGCCTTCTATCCGACGGCCTGGCTGCCGGAGCCGTGGAAGACGGTCACCTTCTTCAACCCGGTGGTCTATCTGATCTCGGGTTTCCGCTGGGCGTTCTACGAGAAGTCGGATGTGAGCCTGGGCTACAGCGTCCTGGCCATGCTGGGCTTCTTCGCGGTCCTGCTGGCCATGGTCGGCTGGATCTTCAGGACCGGCTACCGGCTGAAGAATTGACCGTCACGAAACGGGCCAGATCGGCGGACACCTTTGGCGGTCTTCGCGTTCCTGAAGCGCGCCGCCATTCGGCGCGGGAGTTCCGATGTCTGATGATCGTTCCAATCTGAACGGGGCTCCTCCGCCGTTCCGCCGCGCCGCCGTGAACTGGGGGCGTCCGCCCGCCACGGTGTTCCGGGCCGGGCCCCTGCCGAAGGGCGAAAGCCTTCCGCCCCTGCCCGAGCCGCCGACGGGGCCGGTCCCCAGCCTTCAGCCGTCATCGGGGATCTTCACGGGGTCGATGATCCCGCGCGCGGCGCCCGC
>NZ_JBNFOJ010000270.1:0-3728 GCF_057364705.1 Brevundimonas sp. CURTG3B2_SDJG | reverse complement strand
CCGGGTCGTGCCCCGGCCCGGTGCAGTCGATCAGCCAGCGCCCCGTGAGCGGCGGCTGCTCCGGCCCGCTGCGAGGCCTGAAGGTCAAGCTCACGCCGTCGCCGTCCTGCTCGATCCGCCGCACCCGCCCGGCGGTGATCGTCAGCCGGCCCTCGGCCTCCAGCGCGGCGATGGCGGCGGCGATGGAGTCGGCGATCCGGTGGCGGTGCACGTCCCACCACGGCCGCAGGTGGCGCACCAGCCTGGCCCGGGTCGCCGTATCGGCCTGGGCCCACAGTTCGGCGGTGATCGGGCGCAGCCCTTCCATCACCCCGCGCCAGCCTTCATCGCGCGCCAGCCGCCGGGCCTCGTGCAGCCGCGCCGACGGCGCCGAGCTCTTCAGATCGTCCGTGGGCGGAACGGCCTGTCGGCGAGCCTCGTGCCCTCTCCGGCTTCAACCCCCGGCGCGACAGCGCCCGCGCCCGGCCGCGCCAGCCGCGCGCCTGAAGCCACAGCACCATGTCCACCCATGGTCAGGCCCGTGCCCACCACGATCACGTCGTCCTCGGCCCCGATCCGGTCCAGGGCGCCGGCCGCCCAAGGATCGCCGATCACCCGCCCGGCTTCGCCCTCGTGTTCCGGATGGCCGTCTTCGGCGCCGGGTTGCCGGTGGCCAGCACGATCGCGTCCGCCTTGACGGTCCGCCCGTCGGCCAGGCGCAGTGCGCCGGTCTCCAGAGCCGCCGCCTCGCCCGTCACGCGTTCGATCAAGCCCGGAGACGCGGCCTCGGCCGCCGCCAGGCGGTCCTGGACGTACCGGCCGTACAGCCGGCGCGGCGCGAAACCTTCGGGGTCGGCGCGGTCGGGGTGGCGCGCCCTCAGCCAGGCGGCGAAGTCGTCAGGCCGGCCCTCCACCGCGCTCATCCGGTTCGAGCGCACGTTCAGCAGGTGACCGTCGAACGGCGTCGAATAGGCCACGCCCAGGCCGAACCTTCCAGTCCGGTCGATCAGGGTCGAGGCGACGCCCCGTTCCGCCAGCCGGGCCGCCAGCATGGCGCCGGAGAACCCGCCGCCCACGATCGCCACGTGCTGGATGTTGTCGGTCACGACGCCTCCCCGGTCGGCGGGGTTCTGGACCGGGTCGCGCGCCGGGTCAAACCGGTCGAAGGCGGTTCAGGCCGTCGGGCTCAGATTTCCTGGTTGTAGGCGCCGATCTCTTGGTACTTGGCGAGCCGCGGCTTCACCTCCTCGCGGAACAGGGCGCGCATGTCCTCTTCGGACCGCATGCTTTCGACCACCACCACCAGCTCCGGCTTGTTGGACGAGGCGCGCACCAGCACCCACGAGCCGTCCTCCAGGTGCACCCGCACGCCGTTGACGGTGATCGCCTCGACGATCCTGCGCCCCAGGATCTCGCCGCCCGCGTCGGCCAGCGCCTGATACTCGGCCACGATCCGCTCCAGCACGCCGTACTTCAGCTCGTCGTCGCAGTGCGGCGACATCGTCAGGCTGGTCCAGGCGTCGGGCAGGGCCTTCTTCAGGTCCGACAGCTTTTTCCCGGGATTACGGTCCAGCATGGCCAGCACCGCGCCGGCGGCCACGATCCCGTCGTCATAGCCGTGGCCCAGCGGCGCGTTGAAGAAGAAGTGGCCGGACTTCTCGAAGCCTGCCAGGGCGCCCAGCTCGGCGGTCTTGCGCTTGATGTAGCTGTGGCCGGTCTTCCAGTAGACGGTCTCGGCCCCGTTGGCCTTCAGCACGTCATCCGTCTTGTACAGGCCCGTCGACTTCACATCGACGACGAAGGTCGCGTTCGGATGCAGGGCCGACAGGTCGCGGCCCAGCATCAGGCCGATCTTGTCGGCGAAGATCTCCTCGCCGGTGTCGTCCACCACCCCGCAGCGGTCGCCGTCGCCGTCGAAGCCCAGCGCCAGGTCGGCCCCCGTCTCCTTCACCCGGGCCGCCATCTGCACCAGCATGGCGTGATCTTCCGGGTTCGGATTGTATTTCGGGAAGGTATAGTCCAGCTCCGCATCCATCTCGATCACTTCGGCCCCCATCCGGCGCAGCGCCTCGGGGGCGAACGCGCCGGCGGTGCCGTTGCCGCAGGCGGCCACCACCTTGATCGGCCGGGTCAGCTGGGTCTTGGCGACGATGTCGGCGATGTACTTCTCGCGGAAGCCCTCGATCCGGGTCAGCGTCCCGCCGGCGCGCTTCACGCCCTGGTTCTCCAGCACGATCTCCTTCAGCCGCCCGATCTCGTCCGGGCCGAAGGTCAGGGGCGGATTGGCGCCCATCTTCACGCCGGTCCAGCCGTTCTCGTTGTGGCTGGCGGTGACCATGGCCACGCAGGGCGCGCCCAGCTCGAACTGGGCGAAATAGGCCATCGGCGACAGAGCCAGGCCGATGTCCAGCACCTCCATCCCGCCTTCCAGCAGCCCCAGCGTCAGGGCCTGCTTCACCGCCAGCGAGTAGGAGCGGAAGTCGTGGCCGACCACGATCTTGGGCCGCTGTCCGATCTCGTGGACATAGGTCGCCAGCCCCAGGCCCAGCGCCTGGATTCCCAAGAGGTTGATCTCCTTCTCCAACACCCAGCGCGCGTCGTACTCGCGAAAGCCCGTGGGCTTCACCAGCGGCGTCGTCTCGTACTCCGCCGTGTTGGGGAGAAGGTCCTGGCGGGGCTTTGTCATGGTCGATCCCGAGTTGTCGGCGCCCGGTATAGACAGGGGCCTTGAGGCCCACAACAACGCGGGACGGGGCGCGGGGTGGCGCGGGCCGCGAACCTTGACCGGCCGAAGGGGCGGGCCTACCCCCGTCGGCGACGCCCATCGGAGACCCGCATGCCCCGCCTGATCCTGCTGCGCCACGGCCAGAGCCAGTGGAACCTGGAAAACCGCTTCACCGGCTGGGTCGATGTCGACCTGACGGCCGAGGGCGAGGCCCAGGCCCGGCGCGGCGGCGAACTGATCGCGGACGCCGGCTTCCGTCCGGCGGTGATGTTCACCTCGGTCCTCACCCGAGCCAGACGCACCGGCGCCCTGGCGCTGGATTCCGCGGGGCTCAAGGACGTCCCCGTCGTCGAGGATTGGCGCCTGAACGAGCGCCACTACGGCGGCCTGACCGGCCTGGACAAGGCCGAGACCGCGGCCAGGCACGGTGAGGACCAGGTCAGGATCTGGCGGCGCAGCTACGACGTGCCGCCCCCGCCCCTGGCTCCGGGCGGCGAGTTCGACTTCGCCTCGGACCCCCGCTACGCCGGCCAGGCCATCCCCGACACCGAGAGCCTGAAGACCACGCTGGATCGCGTCCTGCCCTATTGGAACGACGCCATCGCTCCGCGGCTGAAGGCTGGCGAGGACGTGCTGATCGCCGCCCACGGCAACTCGCTGCGCGCCATCGTCAAACATCTGTTCTCTGTCCCGGACGACCAGATCGTCGGGGTCGAGATTCCCACCGGCAATCCGCTCGAGATCGACCTTGACGCGGCCCTGACCCCGACTGCGGCGCGCTATCTCGACGACGCTCGCGCCCAGCCCCTGCCGCCGATCCCCGGAGCCTGACCATGACCAGCGCGCAGCAGGCCTCGGACGACATCCGCTTCATGGGCCGGGCCATCGCGCTGGCCAAGGCGCGCATGGGCCAGACCTGGCCCAATCCGGCGGTCGGCTGCGTCATCGTCAAGGACGGCGAGATCGTCTCCGAGGCCGCCACCGCTCCGGGCGCCGCCCCCCACGCGGAGGAGCAGGCCGTCCC
>NZ_JBNFOJ010000269.1:0-3731 GCF_057364705.1 Brevundimonas sp. CURTG3B2_SDJG | reverse complement strand
TAACAGGGCCGCCAGCCGGAGGGCGCGCGAAACCAACGACCACGCGGGGCGGCCTGTCTCGTCGAAACGGTAACAGCTCAACAGCTCCGGGCGAGGCCCGGACGCCCCGCGCCCTCCCCGAACCGCTTCGCCCGGGCTCGCTATCAACAAGTTTGCAATTCAAACAAGTCTGTTATAGACGCTCTCCGTCAACAAGGAGGGGCGCGTCATGTCGTCATCTGAAATCCATCGGCCCGAGCGGCTCCACGGCCTGGACGCGCTGCGGGCAGGGGCCCTGATGCTGGGCGTGGTCCTGCACGCCAGCCTGTCGTTCTTTCCCCAGCAGATCTGGATCGTCGGCGACGCCAGCCGGTCGATCGGGGCCGCCTGGCTGTTCTTCCCGATCCACCTGTTCCGGATGACCGCCTTCTTCCTGATCGCCGGCCTGTTCGCCCACATGATGCTGAGCCGGAAGGGCTGGCTGGGCTTCGCGCGGGATCGGGCGATCCGGATCACCGGGCCGCTGCTGGCCTTCTGGTTTCCGGTCATGGCGGGGATCGTCACCGCCCTGGTCTGGAACGCCCACGCCAACGGCCTGGTGACGCCCGGCGCGCCGCCTCCGCCGCCGCCGACCTACGACTGGACCAACTTCCCCCTGACCCATCTGTGGTTCCTGTACGTCCTGACCCTGTTCTGCGCGGCGGCGCTGATCCTGCGCGCCCCGTTCGCGCTGCTGGACCGCCAGGGCGGCTGGGGCAGGGCCGTGGACCGAATGACCGGCGCGCTGATCGGGCCCCTGGACGCCCGTCCTCCTGGCCGCGCCCCTGGCCCTGGCGATGTGGCTGGACCCGAAGTGGATCGCCTTCTTCGCCGTGCCGACACCGGACGCGGGCCTGGTCCCGCACGCCGCGGCCCTGGTCGGCTTCGGTCTGGCTTTCGGCCTGGCTTCTGCTGGACGCCGCCGCGACCTGCTGGGCGCGTCGCCGCCTGGTCGCCGCTGTTCCTGATCGTCGCCGTCGTCTCCGGCGTCGCCGCCTACATCCTGGCCGGCGGCCCCAGCCTGGCCCCGATGGCCGAGCCGACGCAGGACAAGGCGATCGCCGCGGCGGTCACGGCCCTGGCGGTCTATTCGTCCGCCCTGGCGGCCATGGGGCTGTGCCTGCGCTTCCTGTCGGGTCACAGCGCCCTCCGCCGCTACCTCGCCGACGCCTCGTACTGGGTCTACATCCTGCACCTGCCGCTGGTCATGCTGGCCCAGGTCTGGGTGCAGGACTGGCCGGGGCCGTGGTGGGCGAAGCTGGCCGGGGTGTCGCTGGGCGTCTTCGCCGTCTGCCTGGCCTCGTACGAACTGACGGTGCGGCACGGCTTCATGGGGCGCTGGCTGAACGGCCGGCGGATCCCGTGGCGCAAGCCGCCGCCGGAACCCGCGGCCGTTCCGGCCGAATAACTTGCCAAGCCTGGCCGGCTCGTTCACCCCAATCGGACGAGCCGGCTTCGGAGAATCGCCCATGCCCGCCAGACCCCGCCTGCATTCGCCCGAGGACGACCTCGCCTTCATGCGCTCGATCGTCGAGGGCGGCGGGCGTCCGACGATGACGCTGTCGATCTGCTACCTGGCGGGCGGGCTTCTCTACGGCCTGCAATGCCTGTTCCACGTCGGCCAGGTGATCGGCCTGATCCGCTGGCCGGACCTGGCCAACCTGGCCTTCGTCGTGATGATCACCGTCGCCTTCCTGGCGGTGCTGACCTGGGCCATTCTGAAGGACCGCAAGGACGGCGCGGCGCGGGGCCCCTGGCGACACGATCCCTCAACGCGGCCTTCAGCGCCACCGGCATGGCCAACGCCGCGGTCATCATCGTCTTCGGCGTCGGCGCGGTCCGGGACCAGGACTTCGCGATCTGGCTCTACTACGCCGCCATCGTCTTCGCCCTGCAGGCGGCTGCCTGGTACTTCGCCTGGACGCTGAAGAAGAAGGGCTGGATGCTGGCCACCGCCTTGGGCGGCTGGTTCACGGCCGTCGCGCTGGGCGTGCTGGTGCGTCAGCCGACCCTGTACCTCTACGTTTGCACCGTCGCCCTGTTCCTGCTGTTCGCCCTGCCGGGCTGGATCATGTTCCGCGACGCCCGCGCGGCGGTGAAGGCGGCCTGATCCATGGGCCTGGCCGACCTCGGCAGGATCGACGACGTCATCCACGGCCGCATGCGGCTGGGGATCATGGTCTATCTGGCCGACGCGGAAACGGCGGACTTCACCGAGCTGAAGACCGTGCTGGAGGCCACCCAGGGCAATCTGTCGGTCCACCTGAAGAAGCTGGAGGAGGCGGGCTACGTCGCCATCGACAAGAGCTTCAAGGACAACAAGCCGCTGACGCGCGCGTCGATCACGCCGACGGGCCGCAAGGCGTTCTCGGCCTATCTCGAGGCGCTGGGCGGGCTGATCGGAGGGCGGGGATGAGCGCGCCGGGGCTGCTGGAGACGCTGGCCGACGTCGTCTTCGGCAAGAAGGTCGCGGCGAGAGCTCACGGCGCCCCGGGTCATGGGCATCGTCAACGTCACCCCCGACAGCTTCTCGGACGGCGGGCGGCACGACACCGTGGAGGCGGCCATCGCCCACGGCCTGAGCCTGGTCGATCAGGGCGCGGCCATGCTCGACATCGGCGGCGAGAGCACCCGTCCGGGCGCCGAGCCGGTCGGTGCGGACGAAGAGGTCGCCCGCGTGGTCCCGGTGATCGAAGGCCTTCGCGCCCGGTGGGACGGCCCGATCAGCATCGACACCATGAAGCCCCAGGTCGCCCGCGCCGCCGTCGCGGCCGGGGCCACGATGTGGAACGACGTCTCGGCCCTGCGCCACACCCCCGAGGCGCTGGCCGTGGCGGCCGAACTGGGCCGCGAGGTGGTCCTGATGCACATGAAGGGGGAGCCGCGCACCATGCAGGACGATCCCCGCTACCAGGACGTCGTCGCCGAGGTCTTCGGCTGGCTGCTGGAGCGCGCCGAAGCGGCCGTCGCGGCCGGCGTGGCCCGGGACCGGATATGGCTGGATCCCGGCATAGGCTTCGGCAAGACCGCCGAGCAGAACCTGATCCTCACCGCGCGGCTGGACCAACTGGCCGGCGCGGGCTTCCCGATCCTCTATGGCGCCAGCCGCAAGCGCGTGATTCAGGCGATCGATCCTTCGGCGGTCGAAGCCGCCGACCGTCTCGGCGGCTCGCTGGCCCTGGCGCTCGAGGCCGCGCGGCGCGGCGCCGGGATCATTCGCGTCCATGACGTGCGCGAAACCGTTCAGGCCCTCAAGGTCCTGACCGCGCTGGAGTCCAAAGGGCCGACGCCGTGCTAGGGCAGCCGGGTGAGCAGGCGCGCGCCGCGGCCCATGGTGAACCAGGCCCAGGTCCAGTTGACGTAGACGGTCAGCCGGCTGCGGAAATCGATCAGCAGCATCAGGTGGACCAGCGACCAGGCCCACCAGGCCAGGACGCCCTTCATCTTCAGCCCGCCCAGCAGGGCGACCGCCCGGGACCGACCGATGACCGCCATCGTGCCCCAGTCCTTGTAGCGGAAGGGGGCGGGCTCGGGCCGGCCTTCCAGCCGCGCACGGACCAGCTTGCCGACCCAGGCGCCCTGCTGCTTGGCGACCGGGGCCAGGCCGGGCAGGGGCTTGCCGTCCTGGGCGTAGCTGGCCACGTCGCCGATGGCGTAGACGGCCTCGACCCCGGGAACCGCGCAGTCCGGGCCGACGATCACCGCTCCGTTGC
>NZ_JBNFOJ010000268.1:0-3735 GCF_057364705.1 Brevundimonas sp. CURTG3B2_SDJG | reverse complement strand
GCCATCCGCCACGGCCTGTCGCACGCCCTGACGCACTACGAGCCGGAACTGCGCAAGGTTCTGAAACCGCACGGCTTCCTGACCCGCGACAGCCGCGTCGTCGAGCGCAAGAAGTACGGCCCCGGCGTAGCCCGCGCCCATGACCAGGCCCAGGATCGCGATCGGAGTGCGGCGGCTGCGGAAGCCGTCGGCCCAGACCGCCAGCAGGGGCCCGGTCACGATTCGGCCCAGCATGGGCGCGGCCAGCAGCAGGCCGATGGCCGCGCCGCTCAACCCTTGCGCGCGAAACCACAGGCCTGCAAACGGAAGGGACACCCCACTGGCGCCGAAGAGCAACACGTACTGCAAAGCCATGCGCCGGGCGGAGGTCATGGCGCTGCGAATAGCAGACGCGTCGGATTCTGTCGGCTAGCGTCGCGTCATGACGGTGACCCGCACTCTCGCGGCCTTCGCGGCCCTGAACGGCGCCATGGCCGTGGGCGTCGGGGCCTTCGCCGCTCATGGCGCGGGTCCGGCGATCAAGAGCCTGCTGACCACGGGCGCACAGTACCAAATGGCCCACGCCCTGTTGGCCCTGGTCTGCGCCATCTGGCCCGGGCGGGGCCGGCTGGCGGAGATCGCCGGCTGGCTGGCGGCGTCAGGCGGGCTGATCTTCGCCCTGGCGCTGTCGTCGATCGGCCTGCTGGGCCTGTCGGTCATGGGGGCGGTCGCCCCGATCGGCGGCGTTCTGATGATCGCCGCTTGGCTTTTGCTCGCCTTTGCCGCATTGCGGTCACAGTCTCACACCGCCTGAGCGGCTCGCAGAAAGACCCGATTACAGTATGGCCTTCCCCGCGCCCGAAACACCCCGCCGCGACCTGTATCCCGAAATCGAACCCTACGCCTCCGGCTTCATGCAGACCGGAAGCATCCACGAGGTCTACTACGAGGAATGCGGCAATCCGCAGGGCCTGCCGGTGGTCGTCCTGCACGGCGGCCCAGGCGGAGCGGTCAATCCGGGGATGCGGCGCTATTTCGACCCGGCCAAGTACCGGATCGTCCTGTTCGACCAGCGCGGCTGCGGCCAGAGCCGACCCAACGCCTCGCTGGAAGAGAACACCACCTGGACCCTGATCGAGGACATCGAGCGCCTGCGCGAGCTGCTGGGCGTCGACAAGTGGGCGGTGTTCGGCGGCAGCTGGGGCTCCACCCTGTCCCTGGCCTACGCCATCACCCACCCCGAACGGGTCACGGCCTTGCTGCTGCGCGGCATCTTCCTGCTGACCAAGCCGGAGCTGCACTGGTTCTACCAAGACGGCGCCTCGCAAATCTTCCCGGACGCCTGGGAGCGCTTCCTGGAGCCGATCCCCGAGGACGAGCGGCATGACCTGATGGGCGCCTACTACAAGCGCCTGACCGGGACCGACAAGGCCCAGCGCGAGCGCTGCGCCATCGCCTGGTCCAGCTGGGAAGGCGACACTGTCAGCGTCCAGGGTCCCGACGCCCGGCCCGACAAGTTCGCCGAGCCCGAGTTCGCCGTCGCCTTCGCCCGCATCGAGTGCTGGTACTTCATGAACGGCGGCTTCTTCCCCGAGGAAGGCTGGCTGCTGAAGAACATCGGCCGCATCCGCCACATCCCCTGCTGGATCGCTCAGGGCCGCTTCGACGTCGTCACCCCGATCACCAGCGCCTGGGCCCTGCACCGCGCCTGGCCGGAAGCCAAGCTGGACATCGTCAAGGACGCCGGCCACGCGTCCAGCGAGCCGGGCATCGTCGACAGCCTGGTGCGCGCGACCGACTGGGCGGCGGGGCTGTAGTCGATCGCGCCTCGCCCGGCCGCCGGGAGCGGCGACTAGTGGTTAGTGGTTAGTGGCTAGTGGCTGGAACCACCGCGTCCGGATGAAGCGCCGGCGGCTGACCATCAACCACTAGCCACTAGCCACTAACCACTCACTTCGGATTGGTCTTCTCGACCAGTTCCGACAGCTGGAAGCCGATCCGGCGGGCGGGGCGCTCGTCGGGCTTCTTGCGGGCGTCCAGCAGGACGTTGATCTGGGCGTAGTGCTGGATCAGGCGCACCGGTCGCCCTTCCCCGTTCTTGCCCAGAAACAGGATGAAGTCCGGCCCCCAGAAGCCGACGTCCTCGATCTGCATGACGCCGTCGCCGGGCAGGCCGACGATGCGGGCGCCGACCTCCTCGTCCTTGTCCAGACCCTTCTCGTAGTCCTCGATCAGCTTGGAGAGGCGCACGAAAGCCCATTCCGCGGGGTTCTCGCGCATGCGCACCCCGTCGGTCAGGGCCGAGGCCTGCTCGGGCGTGGCGGTGGGCAGGACCGGCTCCGGGCAGGGCTTGTCGCCGCAGTCGGAGAACATCGAGGCCGGAGCGACGACGGGCGCATCGGGCTGGGAAGCGTCGGACATGAGCCCAACCTAATCATTCCCCCGGCGTCGGGCCAGCAGCCGCGGCGCCGCGGACGCCGCCGGACGCCGCGCCCCGTTCATCTAGAGCAGTCCCCTGGCTCTTCGGCAGCTCGGCGTAGCGGTGGACGCGGGTGGACAGCACCAGGGCGAAGCCGAACATCACCGTCATCATCGACGACCCGCCGTAGGACAGCAGCGGCATGGGCACGCCCACGACCGGCGCGAGCCCCATCACCATCGCCCCATTGATCAGCACGAAGATGGCGAAGAAGGCGGTCATGCCCGCGGCGGCGATCCGCCCGAAATGGCTGTGCGCCAAGGATGCGATCCTGAGCGCGATCAGGATGACGCCGACGTAGCAGGCCAGGGTGAAGAAGGAGCCGACGAAGCCGAACTCCTCGGCCACCGTGGAGAAGATGAAGTCTGTGTGCCGCTCGGGCAGGAACTCCAGCTGGCTCTGGCTGCCCAGGCCGTAGCCCTTGCCCAGGAAGCCGCCCGAGCCGAGCGCGATCTTGGACTGGATGATGTTGTAGCCCGTGCCGGTGGGGTCCGATCCGGGGTTGAGGAAGGTCAGCACCCGGTTGCGCTGGTAGTCGTGCATGCCGAACATCACGAACAGAGGCACAAAGACCACCGCCGCCCCGCCCGCCGCGGCGATGACGCGCCAGCTGAGGCCGGCCACGAACATGACCGCCGCCCCGGTCAGGCCGATGACCATCGCCGAGCCCAGGTCGGGCTGCTTGGCGACCAGCAGGAAGGGCACGCCGATCATCGCCGCCGGGATCAGCAGCTTCCACGACCATTTGGCCTCCTGGGCGGTGTGGTTGTGGTACCAGCGCGCCAGGGCCAGCACGAGGCCCAGCTTCATGAACTCGGCCGGCTGGATGCGGATGAAGCCCAGGTTCAGCCAGTTCTTGGCCCCGCCGGCCGTGTAGCCCAGCGGCGTGAACTCGATCATCAGCACCAGGAGCAACAGCACGCCGTACATCGGATAGGCGGCGCGGAACCACCACTTCGGGTGGACCATAGCTAATGCCAGCATGACCGCCAGAAGGGCGCCGAAGCGGATCACGTGCTTGACCGCCCAGGGCTGCCAGTGGCCGCCGGCGATCGAATACAGCATGGCCGCGCCGACGCAGGCGATGGCGCACAGCAGGCCGATCAGCCGCCAGTCCAGCTCGGCGATCTTGGTCGAAAGCCGTCCCGCTCGCCGGGACGCGTGAGGGCCGAGGCGGTCATTGCGGGGGCTCGCCGGTGTAGGGACGCGGTCCGGCGGGCGCCGGAGACGGGGCCGGAGACGGGGTCGCAGCGCTGATGTCCGGGCCGGGCGCGGCG
>NZ_JBNFOJ010000267.1:0-3753 GCF_057364705.1 Brevundimonas sp. CURTG3B2_SDJG | reverse complement strand
CGCGGGGCCAGGGAAGCGTCGCGCCCGACGCCATCGCCCTGCCCGTGGGCCGGCGGGGCGCCATCGCCCCCAAGACGGCGGCCCAGGCCCGCTACCTGGAAATGCTGTCGCGCTGCGAGCTGACCTTCGGCGTCGGTCCGGCGGGGACCGGCAAGACCTTCCTGGCGGCGGCCTACGGCGCCTCGCTGCTCAGACGCGGGCAGGTGGATCGCCTGGTCATCACCCGGCCGGCGGTCGAGGCCGGCGAGAAACTCGGCTTCCTGCCGGGCGACCTGAACGAGAAGGTCGATCCCTATCTGGCCCCCATCTGGGAGGCGCTGAACGACATCCTGGGGCCCGACGACGTCCGCCGGCGGCGCGACAAGGGCGAGATCGAGGCCGCGCCGATCGCCTTCATGCGCGGCCGGACCCTGGCGCACGCGTTCATCATCGTGGACGAGGCGCAGAACACCTCGCGGCTGCAGATGAAGATGGTGCTGACCCGGCTGGGCGAGGGGGCGCGCATGGTGGTGACCGGCGACCCGTCGCAGGTCGACCTGCTGAACCCGCGTGATTCCGGCCTGGGGCACGCGCTGCGCATCCTGGACGGGGTGGAAGGCGTGGGGGTGCAGCGGTTCGAGGCCCAGGACGTCGTGCGCCACGCCATGGTCGAGCGGATCGTGCGGGCCTACGACGCCGACGCGGCGCGGAGCCGACCGACGCCGGACCTCGAGGACTCCGGCCGGTGATCGAGGTGGAGGTCGAGGACCTGGCCTGGACGTCGGCGCTGCCGACGGCGGCGGCGGTCGCCGAACGCGCGGCGGCGGCGGCCCCTGAAGGCGGCTTCGACCGCCGGGGGCGACATCGTGGTCCTGCTGACCGACGACACGACCATCCGGGACCTGAACGCCCGGTTTCGGGCGAAGGACAAGCCGACGAACGTCCTGTCCTTCCCGGCGGCCGAGAGCGCCCGGCCGCACCTGGGCGACCTGGTGCTGGCCCACGGCGTGTGCGTCCAAGAGGCGGCGGAGCAGGGCAAGACGCTGGCGGACCATCTGGCCCATCTGACGGTGCACGGCGTCCTGCACCTGCTGGGCCGCGACCACGAGGACGAGAATGAGGCCGAGGCGATGGAGGCCGAGGAGCGATCCATCCTTGCCAGCCTGGGCGTCGCGGACCCATACGAGAGCCATGAACATCCTTACGGCGACGGTTGACGACGACAGCCCCCGATCACGGCTGATCCTGCGCCTGGGCCGCATCGCGCTGGCGCTGGCCGCCGGGGCGGCCGCCGCGCTGGCGCATCCGCCGTTCGGCCTGCTTCCGGGCCTGCTGGGCTATGCGGTGCTGATGATCCTGGCCGAGCGTTCGGCGACCGTCCGGGGCGGCTTCTGGATGGGCTGGCTGGCCGGCTTCGCCTATTTCTTCATCAGCTGCTGGTGGGTGGCCGAGGCCTTCCTGGTCAATCCCGCCCAGGCCTGGATGGCCCCCTTCGCCGCCTCGCTTCTGCCGATCGGGCTGGGCCTGTTCTGGGGGACGGCGACGGCGCTCTATCGCCGTTTCACCCCCGCAGGCATGAAGCGGGTTCTGGCCTTCGCGGCGCTGTTCTGCCTGCTGGAGTGGCTGCGCGGCCATGTGCTGACCGGCTTCCCGTGGAACCCCGCGGGGGCCAGCTGGAAGGCGGGCTCGGCCGCGTCGCAGTTCGCGGCGACGGCCGGGGTCTATGGATTAAGCTTCGTCACCGTGGCGGCCGCGCGGCCTTCGGCCCGCTGCTGGCGCCGGGACCGCGCAAGGCGCGCGTGGTCACCGCCGTTCTGGGCGTCCTGGCGGTCGCGGCCCTGCTGGTCGGCGGAACGGCGCGGCTGTCACAGGCGCGGCTGGAGCTGACGCCGACCCTGGTCCGCATCGTCCAGGCCGACGTGGCGCAGGAATCGAAATGGTCGCCCGAGGCCTATCAGGGCATCGTCGACCGCTATGTGAACCTGACGGGCCGCCCAGGCGCGGCCCTGCCCGACCTGGTGATCTGGCCCGAGGGCGCCCTGCCCGCCGCGGCCAACGACGTCTTCGCCGCCGGCGCGCCGGAAGCGCAGCAGATCCAGCGCGCGCTTCAGCCGGGACAGACGTTGATCGTCGGTCTGGGCCGCGGCGAGCCCGATGACCGCGCCCCCGCCGGCGCGCGCTACTACAACAGCCTGTTCCTGGTGCGAAACACGGGCGGCCCGGTCCCGGAGGTGGCGTCGGCCTACGACAAGTATCGGCTGGTGCCGTTCGGCGAGTACCTGCCGGCGGGCGACGTCCTGGGCGCGCTGGGCGTGCGCAGCCTGACCCATATGCCGCTGGACTTCAGCCCCGGTCCGCGGCCGGCTCCGATCGACATTCCCGGCGTTCCGCGGACCCAGCCGCTGATCTGCTACGAGAGCCTGTATCCGGGCTTCACCCCGGGCGCCGCGGGCCGGCCGGGCTGGATCGTCAACATCTCGAACGACGCCTGGTTCGGCCGGACCTCGGGTCCGCTGCAACATCTGAACCTGGCCAGCTACCGCGCCATCGAGACGGGCCTGCCGGTGGTGCGCTCCACCCCGACCGGGGTCTCGGCCATGATCGACCCGTGGGGGCGGGTGGTCGGCGACCAGCGGCTGGATCCCGGCGAGAGCGGCGTCATCGACGCCCGCCTGCCTCGGCCAGCGGCGGTCACCTTGTACGGCCGCGTCGGCGATCTGCTGTTCTGGCTGGCGGTCCTGGCCGGGTTGGCGACGGCCGCGCCCTGGGGCCGGCTGCGCGCGCGGCGGTCCGTCGAAACCGACGCCTGAAGGCAGCCGAAGCCCTGCGAAACGCCCGGATTCCCGCCACGCGGGAGGGGCTTCGGAGCCGTTGCAACCGAGGCGCTCGGGGCGCTCTCCCTTTTGGTGTTTTTTGATGACAGGCCGGGTCGAGGGGCGCATGCAAGCTGCGCTGAAGCGACTTGAGGCGAGGGACGATGGCGAGAGGCAAGGGCGAGGACGGACCTCATCCCGTAGACCGGCACGTGGGGCGCAGGGTCTGCGAGAAGAGGCTTGCATTAGGCTACAATCAGAGCGACCTCGGCCGCGCGCTGGGCCTGACGTTCCAGCAGATCCAGAAGTACGAGAAGGGCGCCAACCGCATCTCGGCGTCGAAGCTGTGGGACATCGCCCGCTTCTTCAAGGTGGATATCGGCTATTTCTTCGAAGGCCTGACGGGCGCTCAGATCGCGGGCATGGCCGAGGGCGTGGCGGCCTTCGACCACGACTTCCCGGCGACCCGCTACACGATCGAGATCGGCCGCCTGGCGCCCCAGCTTTCCAGCCGGCAGCAGAAGCTGGCGCTGGAGCTGATCCGCGACATGGCCGACCGCAAGGAGACGGACGAGGACTGACCTCCTCGCGCCGGTCGATCCCTACTCCTGATCCCGGCGACGCTGGCCGAAGGTGGGCGCGCGTTCCTTCTGCTCGGCCCAGTAGGCGGCGCCGTCGCGCGGCTTGAACATGGTCTTGGGCACGCCCTCGCCCGACACCACCGCGAAGGTGTTGGTCGAGGCCTGGTAGAGCAGGACGTCGCCGTTCGGCCGCTCGACCCGTTCGGTCCCGGGCGGCGGGTTGGCGGTGAAGGCCTCGACCTTGGCAGATAGTCGAGCGCGGTCCGGGACCCGAAGTCCGCGCCGTTGCGCTCGAACAGCCGGACGATCTTCTGATCCACGGTCTCACGGCGGTTGGCGGTGAGGACGGGGCTTTGGCCTTCTCGGGGCGCCGCGGCCTC
>NZ_JBNFOJ010000266.1:0-3771 GCF_057364705.1 Brevundimonas sp. CURTG3B2_SDJG | reverse complement strand
CGGCCGCCCCGCCCCTTGGGTGGCCAGGCCCGCCGTCATCGAGGCCAGCCCCGCCCGATCGCTCGGATCGGCCGCCGCCCCGCCGGCGATGACCAACTGGGCGTTCACGATCGGCAGGTCGGTGGACTTGGCCACGATCACCCGCAGGCCGTTGGACAGCGTCCGTTCGGCCACGACCGGGGCCGTCACGGCCCGCGCCTCGCCCGGCGCCGGCGGCGCCATCCGCTGGTCCTCGGGCAGCAGCGTGTTCGGCGGCAGGATCGCCGGCGGCACGCTCACATAGGTCGGGATCGGCGCCGGGTTGCGCCAGCTGTCCTCGGGGACGCCCGCCGGACGCGCGCTTTCGTCCTGATAGCGGACCGACACCCGGGCCTGTTCGTTCAGATAGGTCCGCGCCACGCGCTGCACATCCGCGGCGGTCACCGCCTGGACGGCGGCCAGCCGCTCGTCGGCGGCGCGGGGGTTGTTCTCGGACACCAGAGACTGGCCCAGGATGAAGGCCCGGCCCGAGGCCGTCTCGCGCTGGCGCAGCGCCGAGGCCACGATCTCGGTCTTGGCCTCCGCCAGTTCGGCGGCCGTCACCGGTTCACCGCGCACCCGATCCAGCTCGGCGTTGATCGCCGCCTCCACGTCCGGGATCGCCTTGCCCTGGGCCACGGTGGCCGTGACCGTGACGACCCCCGCCTCCTCCTCGCTGTCGACGCCGAAGCTCGCGTTCGAGGCCAGCTGGCTGCGGTAGACCAGCGCCTGATACAGGCGCGAGCTCTCGCCCCACGACATGATCGCCTGCAGCACGTCCAGCGCCGGCCCGTCGGCATGGTTCGCCGCCACCCCCGGATAGATGGCGCCGACGGCCGGCAGCGGCACGTTGGGCGCATAGGCGTCGACCAGGCGCGGCTGGGTCCGCGGGGTCGGCGTGGGTCGTTCGAACACCGGCACCGGACGCTCGGGGTTGCGGATGTCCCCGAAATACTGATCCACCCAGCGGTCCAGCTGCGCCGGATCGAAATTGCCGGACACGATCATCGTTGCCGTGGCCGGACGATAGTAGGCCTCGTGGAAGGCGCGGGCGTCCTCGATCCGGGCCGAATCCAGCTCCTCGATCGAGCCGATCACGCTGCGGCGATAGATGCTCTCGTCATAGGCGTTGTCGCCAATCACGAACCGCTGGAAGCGGCCGTACGGCGGGGCGTAGACGCGCTGGCGCAACTCCTCCTTCACGATCGACCGCTCGGCGTCGAACACCGCCTGGTCCACCACCGGCCGAGCCATCCGCTCGGCGTGGGTCCACAGCATCGTCTCCAGATACTGGGGCGGCACAGTCTCGTAGTAGTTGGTGAAGTCCTGGCCCGTGGAGGCGTTGCGCGTCCCGCCCGCGTTCTCGACCAGGGTCGAGATCTGGCCGTACGGCAGGTTCACCGTCTTGCGGCTCAGAATGTGCTCGAACAGGTGGGCGAAACCCGACCGCCCCTGCGGATCGTCCTTGCCGCCCACGTCGTACCACACCGTCACCGTCACCGTGCCGGCGCTGGGATCGGGCATCGCATAGACGTCCAGCCCGTTGGCCAGTTCGCGGTGGGTGAACTGCAGCGAGGGCACCGCGACCGGCGCGACCTGCTGGGCCGAGGCGGGAAGAACGGGCGCGGCGAGCGCAATCAGCGAGGCGCCCAAAAGGGCGGCGGTGCGGGTCATCATGGGGTCCCCCTGAACATCAGGACCCGGACCCTATCAGCGCCCCTGCGCGGTCCAAGTTACGAGCCGGTAATGATCGGTCGCCGATCCGGGAACGCCGTTCGCGCCTACGTCGGCGGCACGACAGACCCGCTCGCCCCCCAAGCGTATTCCGGTCGCAGGAGGGAGCCATGCGCATCTACGAGTTTCACGTCCTGGACGGCCAGGGCCGGACCCCGGGGCTCGACGTCTGCGACTGCGCCGACGACGGCGAGGCGACCCGTGAGGCCTTCCGCACCCTGAACCAGCACGCCTCGTGCTCGGCCGTCGATGTCTACGAAGGCGACCGCCTGGTCATCCGGATCGAACGCCCCGCCGGCGAGGACCCCTTCCTGCCGCCCGCCATCCACGGCGCCTGATGCGACCTCCCGAGGTCCGTTCGCAAGCCGACGATATCTCCCGCCCCGTTAAGTCGAGTTCCGGCAGACGCACGGTTCCGGAACACCGTATGCGCCGGTCATGAAAGAGATTTCGCCGAGGAATCACCTGATTGACGCCCTTGAGCCGGAGGACCGCGAGGCCCTGCTGGCGTCGGCGTCGGTGGTGGATTTCGCCCAGGGCCACGTCTTCTACGAGCCGGGCGATCCGATCGAGTTCGTCTACTTCATCGAGCACGGGGTGGCCTCGGCCGTGGCCGTGCTCGAGGACGGCCGCACCGTCGAGACCCTCATGGTCGGCCGCGAGGGGGTCACGGGCGTGATCGCCGCCACCGTCCCCCACCACTCCTTCACGCGCAACAACGCCCAGATCGGCGGCTCGGCCTTGCGCGTCGACGCCGGCCGCTTCCGCGCCCTGGTGGCCGAACGCCCGGGCCTGCGCGCCGTCGTCGCCCGCTACATGGCCAGCCTGCAGGGCGAGTTGGAGCAGTCCGCGGCCTGCAACGCCCTTCACCGCGCCGAGCAGCGCTTCGCCAAATGGCTGCTGCGCTGCCACGACCGCGTCGACGGCGACACGTTCAACCTGACCCAGGAGTATCTGGCCTCGATGCTGGGCTCCCAGCGCACCACGGTGAACGAGGCGGCTCAGGGCCTGCAGAAATCGCGCGCCATCTCCTATTCCAGGGGCCGTATCACCGTCCTGAACCGCGCCGCGCTCGAGCGGGTGGCCTGCGAATGCTATCGCGCGGTCGACCCCTTCCACGGCCGGCTAGGGACGCGAAACGACTAGACGGGAACCTTTCGCCCGCCTTTGCCGTTCCTATTGTTCGGGTCTTTCAGGACCCTTTCCGCGCCAGGGCGTTCGCCGCTCCCCGACCCGGGAGCACCCCATGACCGACGCCTTCACCCCCAACCTGCTGCTGCGCTCGCTCGACGCGGCCGACCGCGACGCCATCCTGGCGATCGCCAAGCCTCAACGCTTCGTCCAGGGCGACACCCTGGTCGAACCCGGCGGCGCGATCACCCACGTGCATTTCGTCGAGGAAGGCGTCATCTCCGTCGTGACCGAGATGAGCGACGGCCGGTCGGTTGAGTCCTACATGGTCGGATCCGAAGGCGTCGCCGGCTCCGCCGCCGCATTCGTCGTCGCCCGCAGCTACTCCCGCCACACCTGTCAGATCTCGGGCCGCTCCCTACGGGTCGAGGCTGCGGCGCTCCGCCAGCTGGTCGAGCGGTCCGCGCGCCTGCGTCAGGTCCTCGCCCGCTACGACGCCGGCCTGCAGGCCGAGTTGGAGCGGTCCAACGCCTGCAACATCCTGCACAACGCCGAGCAGCGGCTGGCGAAATGGCTGCTGCGTTGCCACGACCGGGTCGAAGGGGACGTCATGCCGCTGACCCAGGAATATCTGGCCACCATGCTCGGCGCCCAGCGCACCACCGTCAACGACGCGGCCCAGCACCTGCAGACGGTGGACGCCATCCGCTACGCCCGCGGCAAGCTGACGGTGACGGACCGCTGGCGCCTCGAGCGGGCCGCCTGCGAATGCTATGGCCCCGCCTCCATCCTGGACGCGCGCGAAGCGATCTAGCGCATCAGAGCAGCGGCTCGACCTCCGTCGCGGCGTCGGCAGGCGAGCGGGCTGGGCGCGGCCGGGTCGCCGCC
>NZ_JBNFOJ010000265.1:0-3788 GCF_057364705.1 Brevundimonas sp. CURTG3B2_SDJG | reverse complement strand
CGCGGGCGCGCGCCCGTCGCCGTCCGCCGGCCGGGGTCACGGCCCTCAGCGAGGCGACGAAATCGTCCCTCCAGACGCCGACGTCGGTGTCGCGCACCACGCCCATCAGCGCCTCCCATTTCCGCCGGCGCTCGGCCAGCGGCATGGTCAGCGCGCGCTGGATCGCGTCCGACAGCTCCTCGCGGCTGAACGGATTGACCAGCAACGCCTCGCCCATCTGTTCGGCCGCGCCGGCGAAGCGCGACAGCACCAGGACGCCGGGATCGTCGGGGTTCTGGGCCGCGACATACTCCTTGGCCACCAGGTTCATGCCGTCGCGCAGCGGCGTGACCAGGCCGACCCGAGCGGCGCGATAGATGCCCGCCAGCTGATCGCGCCGGTAGGTCCGGTTCAGATAGCGGATCGGCTGCCAGTCCATGTCGGCGAACTCGCCGTTGATCCGGCCCGCCAGGGCGTCCAGCCGGGCGCGGATGTCCTGGTAGGCGTCCACCTCGTCGCGGCTGATCGGCGTCACCTGTAGCAGGAAGACATTGCCGCGCATGTCCGGGTTGTCGTTCAGGAACTGCTCATAGCCGAGCAACCGCTGCTCCAGCCCCTTGGAGTAGTCCAGCCGATCCACCCCCACGATCATCGACCGGAAGGCGGACGACGCGGCCATCCGGTCGTAGGTCCGCCCGCCCAGCACGGAGTTGCGCGCCTTCAGGAAGCCGTCGACGTCGATGCCGATGGGGAACACCCCGGTGTGCACCGTCCGACCGAAGGCCTCGACCGCGTCATTGGGCAGCAGGCGGCCCCGCACCTCGGGCTCGGAGGCCACATAGTCGCGGAACAGGTCCAGCCATTCGCGGGTGTGGAAGCCGATCAGGTCGTATGAGAACATCGACTCCACCAGCCGGCGGTGGTGCGGCAGGGTGACCAGCAACTGCCGCGCCGGCCACGGGGTGTGCAGGAAGAAGCCGATCCGGTTCGTCACCCCGCGCCGCCTGAGGTCCCGGGCCAGCGGGATCATGTGGTAGTCGTGGATCCAGATCACGTCGTCCGGCCGGATCAGGGGGGCCAGCACCTCGGCGAATCGGGCGTTGGTCCGCTCGTAACCCTCGCCGTAGGATCGCTCGTAGGCCGTCAGGTCCACCCGGTGATGGAACAGCGGCCACAGCGTCCTGTTGGCGTAGCCGTTGTAGTATTCGTCGACGTCCTGGGCCTCCAGATCGACCAGAGCCACGGTGACCCCGGCCCTATTCTCGATCTTGGCCTCGGGGATGAAGGTCTCCACCGTCTCGCCGGACCAGCCGAACCAGAGGCCTTCGTATTTGCGCAGCGCGGCCGACAGCGCCATGGCCAGGCCGCCCGCCGATCCCGCGGCGGGATCCCGGGGGGCGGAGACGCGGTTGGAGACGACGATCAGGCGGCTCATGCGCGCATAACCCGGGCCTGGACGTATCGGCCCCAACGCAATGTCGTGAACAGTTCCTCCCCCAACGGGGGAGGGGACCATGCGGAGCACGGTGGAGGGGTGTCAAAGCGAGCGCGGGGCCAACGCTCCACCGCTTGGCGGTCCCCCCTCCTCCGTTGGGGGAGGAACTTCGGGCCGATGCTCATCGCACGTCCGTCCACGACCGGCTGAGCAGCACCGCGCAGTTGATGATGCCGACCAGCGAATAGGTCTGGGGGTAGTTTCCCCACAGTTCGTTGTCGCCCAGCGCGATATCCTCGCTCAGCAGGCCGGCATGGGTGCGCCGGCTCAACATCTGCTCGAAGATCTCGCGCGCCTCCTCGATCCGCCCGTTCTGGTGCAGGGCCTCGATGAACCAGAAGGTGCAGAAGTTGAACGCCGTCTCCGGCTCGCCGAAATCGTCCGGCTCGACGTAGCGGAACAGGTAGGGGCCCTTCTTCAGGTCGCGCTCGATGGCGTCGAAGGTCGCGACCTGGCGGGGATCCAGCGGGTCCAGGAAGCCGAGATCGGTCATCTGCAGCAGCGAGGCGTCCAGCTCGCGGTTGCCGAAGCTGGCGGCGAACCGCCCCTCGTCGGGCAGGAAGGCCTCGCGCTCGATCCGCTCACGGATGATTCCGGCCCGTTCGCGCCAGGTTTCGCCCCGGGCGCTCAGCCCCAGGTGATCCGCAGCCTTGGCCAGGCGATCGCAGGCCGCCCAACACATCACCGACGAATAGGTGTGCACCCGTGCGATGGTGCGGAACTCCCACAGGCCGGCGTCGACCTGGTCGTGCATGGCGAAGGCCCGTTCGCCGACCCGTTCCAGGGCGTGGAAGTCGTCGATCGTGCCGGGGCGAAGCAGGCGCTGATCGTAGAAAGCCTGCACCAGCGGCAGGACGATCTGTCCGTACACGTCGTGCTGCAGGTGCTCGTGCGCCTGGTTGCCCACGCGCACCGGCTTCATGCCGCGATAGCCCTCGACGCCGTCGATGATCCGCTCGCCTATGCCGGGCTCCAGGCCCACGCCGTAGACCGGCTGCACGTGACCGCCGGCGGAATCGTCGACCAGATTGCGCAGATAGCCGAGATAGTTCTCCAGCAGATCCACCGCGCCCAGCCGATTCAGCGCGCGGACGACATAGTAGGCGTCGCGGATCCAGCAGTAGCGGTAGTCCCAGTTGCGGCCGCTCTCGGGAAATTCGGGCACCGAGGTAGTCAGGGCCGCCACGATGGCGCCGGTCTCCTCGTAGGCGCACAGTTTGAGCGTGATGGCGGCCCGGATCACCGCCTCCTGCCAGTCCAGCGGCAGGTACAGCTTGCGCACCCAGTCTTGCCAGTAGGCCACGGTCCGCTCCAGCGCGGCGGATACGCCGGGGCCGACATCCTGGTCGTAGCCCTCGTCCGGCCCCAGGAAGAAGGCGTGGGTCTTCTCCAGCCGGAAGACGCGCTCGTTGATCACGTGCGACACCGGGCAGTCGGTGGTGAGGCGCAGGGTGACGTCGGTGCACAGGTAGCGGATGTGGTTGGAGCCGCTGGTCCGCTCCGCCGGCCGCGCGCCCCAGTCGGCGGAAGGACGCAAACGGACGCGGATGCGCGGCGCGCCTTCCAGCGGCCGAATGACCCGTCCGAACGCCAGCGGGCGATAGGTCCGGCTGTGCTTGGGATGACGCGGGCAGAAGTCGATGATCTCGACCATCGCCCCGTCCTGGGCGGTCAGCACCGTGCGCAGCACCGGGGTGTTGCGGACATAGGCCTGGCTGACGTGCTTCAGCCCCTCCAGCTCGATGTCCCAGAAGCCGTGGCCGGGGTCGCTTCCGTCCATGAGGGCCGAGAAGACGGGATCGCCGTCCACCCGCGGCGCGCAGGCCCAGACGTAGCGGCCGTTGCGGTCGATCAGGGCGCTGATCGAGCAGTTGCCGATGGGAGCGAGATCCAGATTCGGGGTCATGCCTGCTCCTCGAGCCGTTCAAGCCACGCCAGCACCGCGTCCACGTCGGGAAGGCCATGGCGCGCCGCGGTTCGGCGCGGCGCCCCCACCAGCACGCCGAACCCGCCCAGTTCGGCGGCGGCGACGAATCCGTCCTCGTCCGTCAGGTCGTCGCCCAGCATCACCGGCGTCCCGCCGGCGAACGGCGCTTCATTCATGAAGGCCTTCAGCGCCGTGCCCTTGCTGGCGCCCGGCGTCTTCAGCTCGAACACCATATTGCCCGGCTGGACGACCAGGCCGGTCTCTCCGGCCACCCTGCGGACCAGGTCGCCGGCGGCTTCGACCGCGTCCGGCGCGCCGCGGTAGTGCAGCCCCGCCGCCACCGCCTTGTCCTCGACGATCACCCCCGGCCGCTCGCGCGCGAAAGCC
>NZ_JBNFOJ010000264.1:0-3793 GCF_057364705.1 Brevundimonas sp. CURTG3B2_SDJG | reverse complement strand
CAGCCGCGCGGCGAGGCGGTCGGCATCGGCGCGGACGACGGCGTCTACACCGCCGAGGGCTTCTCCCTGCGCGGCCGCGCCGAGGTGACCCAGGGCCAGAACCGCCTGCGCGCCGACGCGATCAACGGGTTCGGCTCGGGCAGCCGCATCAACCGCATCGAGGCCGCCGGCAACGTCTATTTCGTCACCCCGACCCAGACGATCCGGGGCGACCGGGCCGTCTACACCGTGGCCAACGACGAGGTGGTGGTGACCGGCGACGTGATCCTGACCCAGGGCCAGAACGTGCTGACGGGCGGCCGGCTCACCTACAACACCCGCACCGAGACGGCCCGCATGGAAGGCGCGTCGGGCGGCCGCATCCGCGGCGTCTTCTATCCCGACAGCAACTGATCCGGCGTGGCCCGCAAGGAACTGTCCGCGCTGAACGTCCACGACCCGGCCCCCGAGGCGCCGGCCGCGGCGGCGCGCGCGACGGGCCTGCGGGCTGAACACGTTGGCGCGGCGTTCGGTCCGCGGCAGGTGGTGCGCGACGTCTCCCTGACCGTGCAGCGCGGCGAGGTGGCCGGGCTTCTCGGACCTAACGGGGCGGGCAAGACGACCTGCTTCTACATGATCACCGGCCTGATCCCGCCGGACTCGGGCTCGATCTGGCTGGACGGCGAGGACATCACCGCCCAGCCGATGTACCAGCGCGCCCGCATGGGTCTGGGCTATCTGGCCCAGGAAGCCTCGATCTTCCGCGGCATGACGGTGGAGCAGAACGTCAAGGCGGTGGTGGAGCTGCACCAGACCGACCGTTCCAGGGTCGCCGAGGAGACCAGCCGGCTCTTGGAAGAGCTGCGCATCGACCATCTGCGGCACGCGCCGGCCTCGGGCCTGTCGGGCGGCGAGCGGCGGCGCTGCGAGATCGCGCGCGCCCTGGCCGGGCAGCCGTCCTTCATGCTGCTGGACGAACCCTTCGCCGGCATCGACCCCCTGGCCATCGCCGACATCCGCCAGGTCATCCGCTACCTGGCCGAGCGCGGGATCGGGGTGCTGATCACCGACCACAACGTGCGCGAGACGCTGGAGATCACCGACCACGCGACGATCATCTCGGGCGGGGCGGTGCTGTTCGAAGGCAAGGCCGAGGACGTGATCCGGGACCCGGAGGTGAGAAGGGTCTACCTGGGGGATATGTACGGCTGAGGGGCGCGCTCGCGCCCCTCAGCCCAGGTCGGGCGCGTCGCCGTCGCTATTCGGTTTGTCCACGCCTAGGTTCAGGGCGACGATGCGTTCGGGATTCAGGATCAGGTCGACGGCCAGGGCGGCGACGCTCTTGCGCGAAACGATCGTGCCCTTGAACGGCTCGCCGCGGGTCGTGGTCTCGTAGTCGATCTCGTCGGCGACGGTCAGCCAGGCCGGGCGTAGGACGGCGTGGTCCAGGCCCGAAGCCTCGACGATGTCAGCCGCCCGGCGATACGGGGGCAGATAGGCGCCGATCTCGCGCCGGTTCCACTCTCCGAACTTGCCGGGGACTTCGTCATAGATGCCCAGGGAGGCGACGAAGATCAGCTTGCGGACGTCGGTCGCCTTCATCGCGGCGACGATGGCTTCGGCCTGGGCGTCCATGTCGCCGGACAGGCTGGCGAAGACGACGTCCTGGCCCGCCATGGCGGCCTTCAGAGCCTCGCGAACACATCGCATCGGGGGGCCTGGTCCGGGTTCTGGACGCCTGGTGCCCGCCGTTCGACGGTTCGACCTCTATCTGCCGTCGCGCGAGCAGGTGGCGCCCAAGCTTCGAGCGCTGGTCGATTTCCTGGTCGAGAAACGCGCGTCTGGCTAGTCGGGCGGACCGGGCGGCTCAGGTGGTCGGCGTGCCAGGGGCGGTGCAAGGCCGAGGACGTGATCCGGCACCCGGAGGTGCGATGGATGCGCCTGGGGGCATGTACGGCTGAACGGCCGGCGTCAGGCGCAGCGGACCACGGTGAACTTGATTTCGTTCGCGTCGGCCGGAGTCCACGTCCCGGCGCCGGTCAGCACGCGGTGGGTGAGGATCAGCGTGCCGGTGCTCGCGAGGTCCACGTTGACGAGCCCGCCGGGCGTGTTGGAGGAGCCGTAGGCCGTGAAGCTGTTGGCGGTGGCGCCCGGCTGGCTGAGCGAGATCGTGTAGACGCCCGGTGCGGTCCTGACGATGCCGCTCACCCCGAACGACTTGTCGGTGTTCGGAGACGCCAGCGATCCATTGAAGTTGCCGCCCGCGGCGTTGGCGCCGATCCCCACCAGGGGCGGCGAGATGATGATGTCGGTGTCATGGGCGATCGTGCCCAGGCCGCCGACGCGGTGGTCCAGGACGAGATTCTCCGCGCCCCAGCGTCGGCATGCCCTCATCTCGAGGGCGCCGGTGAAGGTCTGTGCGATCTCGACGACGTTGGTCACCGTCGCCGCGCCCGTCACGCCGTTCAGGATGTGGTGGCCGTCGCCGTCCAGGTAGATGCCCGTCTTCGTCTCCTCGAAGTGGACGGCGTTGCAGATCAGGCTGTCCTTCTCGACATGAATGCCGTTGGTCAGCCGGAACGCGGTCGGGTCCCCTCCCTGGACCGGATTGGGCGAACCGGAGATGGTGGCGTTGGTGATGGTCAGGATGAACGCGCCGACCGAGCTGACCTGTTGGAAATAGATGCCGGTGGTCGCCCGGATCTGGTCGGATCCCATGATCTCGACATCGACCATCTGGCAATGCGCGGCGCCGCCGTCGCCGTTGCGAATGCGAACGCCCTCCGTCGTGAAGCGCCAGATCAGCACCTTCTGGAGGCCGCCGCCTTCCTGCCATGCGTCAGCGACGATGCCGCCCAGGCCCGGCACGTGGTTGCAGTTGAGCGTCAGCCGCTCAAGTGCGTTGTCGAACATCGACTCCCGCGGCGGCGGCGGTGGTGGCGGCGGCGGCGGGTTCGGATCCCTTATGGCGGTCGCCATGTAGGAGCCGGCGAAACCCGGCGCAGGCATGATGATCGAAGCACGCTTGTTCACGCCGATGATCGAGACCAGGTGGGCGCAGTTGAACGGCCTGTTGATTCTCAACTCGCCGCGAGGAAGCGCGACCGTTTGGCCGGTCCCGTCATTCCGGCTCTGGCCCGCCTCCGTGATCGCGTGCTCAAACCGCTGCCCCGCGTCGCCCGAAAACTGCGACGGCTGAAGGGGGCCGCCCTCGATGTATTCGGAGACAGGCTGGGCGCGGACATTTGCGCCGAACGGAAGCGTGTTGGTGACCTCGATCGTCATGGTCGGCCCTTTCGGTGAACATGAAGCGCGAGCCCGCGCTTCGACGGGTGGCCCGGCCTCGGGACGTCCGAGATCGCCGGAGAACTACCCGCCCCGGCGGCCGAAGGGGCGGCTGGGGGCGACGCCAGGGTCCCAAGCGGGGCGGTCCCAGTCCATCTGGCGGGGCGGGGGAGCGGCCTGTTCGGGCTGGGCGGGATAGCGGGCCTGGGGCTGGTATTGGGCGTCGCCGTAGGGCTGGGCCTGCATCTGGGGTTGGGGCTGCGCCTGTTGCGAGCCGGGGCCGAAGTCGAAGACGGGCTTGTACTCGCCCTCCCGTTCGCGTTTGGCCTGGGCGAACAGCTCGTCCATGCGGTCCTCGTCGTAGAGGCCGCGCGCGCCGCCGCCGTCCTCCCGCGCGTGGGGATCGCGGGGGTCCGGGCCGAAGCGGTTGGGGCCGCGCGCACCCGGCAGCAGGGTCAGGACGAACAGCACGCCCTGGCAGAGCATGCCGAGGCAGCGACAGCAGGCCGGCGGCCGCCCAGGCGGCGAG
>NZ_JBNFOJ010000263.1:0-3805 GCF_057364705.1 Brevundimonas sp. CURTG3B2_SDJG | reverse complement strand
CGGCGCGTTGGCGCTCGACGGCCGCCAGCGCGCGACGTTGGCCAGGTGCTCGTCGTAGGTGCGGGCGAAGACGTGACCGCCGGTCCCGTCGGCGACGAAGAAACAGTTCGCCGGTGGCGGGCGGGTTGAGCACCGCCGCGATCGCCTCGGCGCCGGGGTTGGCGATGGGCGTCGGGGGCAGGCCGTCGATCTGGTAGGTGTTCCAGGGATTGGGCGCGTCCAGCTCGGAGCGGCGGATGCCCCGGCCGAGCGGCCGGCCGCGGGTGATGCCGTAGATGATGGTCGGATCGCTCTCCAGCCGCATGCCGGCGCGCAGGCGGTTGGAGAAGACGGCGGCCACCCGCGGGCGCTCGGCCGCGATCCCGGTCTCCTTCTCGACGATGGAGGCCAGGTTCATGGCCTCTTCCGGCGTGCGCACCACGCTGTTGGGCCCGCGCGCGGCCCACAGGCGGGCCAGGTTCTGGTCGCGCGCCCGGCGCATGCGGGCGATCACCGAGGCGCGGGTCTCGCCGCGCGAGATCTCATAGGTGTCGGGCCAGAGCGTCGCCTCCTCCGGGACCTCGTCCACCGGACCGGTCAGCAGGGGCTGGGCCATCAGGATGTCCACGGCCTGGGCCGAGGACCAGCCCTCGGGCAGGGTCACGTAGTGGCGCACCACCTTGCCCTCGACCAGCAGGACGATGACCGAGCGCAGCGAAGCCCTAGACGGCACCTCGTACTCGCCGGCGCGCAGCCGCCGGTCGGCCCCGGTCAGGGTCGCGGCCGCCTTGAACATGTCGGTCGAGCGGATCACCCCGGCCGCCTTCAGCTGGGCGGCGATGGCGCTGACCCCGGCCCCGCTGGGCAGGGTCACGATGGTCGCGTCGCCCTCGCGGGCCGCCGGCCCGGGGGCGTAGAAGACGCTCCAGGCGGCGACCAGGGCCGCGATCAGGAACAGGCTGAAGGTCGCGGTCGCCGCCAGGAAGGCGGTCTTGCGGCCCGGCGGCGTGCGTTCCACCCCCCGACGGAACACCTAGGCCACCTTCCTGAAGATGACGCTCGCATTGGTGCCGCCGAAGCCGAAGGAGTTGGACATCGCCACGTCGATCTTCATCGGCTTGCCCTTGTGGGGGACCAGGTCGATGGCGGTCTCCTCCTCGGGGTTGTCCAGATTGATGGTGGGGGGCGCGATCTGGTCGCGGATGGCCAGGACCGAGAAGATCGACTCGATCGCCCCGGCGGCGCCCAGCAGGTGGCCGGTCATCGACTTGGTCGAGCTGACCGCCAGACCCTTGGCGTGATCGCCGACCAGGGTCTCGATGGCGTGCAGCTCGATCCAGTCGGCCATGGTCGAGGTGCCGTGGGCGTTGACGTAGTCCAGGTCCGACGGCTGGAGCCCCGCCCGCTTCAGCGCCGCCTTCATGGCGCGCAAGCCCCCCTCCCCGTCCTCGGACGGGGCGGTGATGTGATAGGCGTCGCCCGACATGCCGTAGCCCACGACCTCGGCGTAGATCCTGGCGCCCCGCGCCTTGGCGTGCTCATACTCCTCCAGCACCATGATGCCGGCGCCCTCGCCCATGACGAAGCCGGCGTGGTCCTTGTCGTAAGGCCGGCTGGCCTTCTCGGGGGCGTCGTTGAAGGCGGTGCACAGGGCCTTGCAGGCCAGGAAGCCGGCGATGCCGATGGGCACGATGGAGCTTTCCGCCCCGCCGCACACCATGACGTCGGCGTCGTCGAGCGCGATCATCCGCGCGGCGTCGCCGATCGCGTGCGCCCCGGTGGCGCAGGCGGTGACCACCGAGTGGTTGGGCCCCTTCAGGCCGTGGCGGATCGAGATCTGGCCGGACGTCAGGTTGATCAGGGCCGAGGGGATGAAGAAGGGGCTGACGCGGCGCGGCCCCTGTTCTTTCAAAATGATGGCGGTGTCGGCGATCGGACCCAGGCCGCCGATGCCGGAGCCGACCATGACGCCGGTCCGCTCCTTCTGCTCGTCCGTCTCGGGCTTCCAGCCGGCGTCGGCCAGGGCCTCGTCGGCGGCGGCGATGGCGTAGACGATGAAGTCGTCCACCCGCTTGCGGTCCTTGGGCGACATGACCTTTTCGTGGTCGAAGGCGCCGGGCATGTCGGCCGAGCCGCCGCCGCGCCCGTCCACGGTCGGGATCTCGCCGGCGATGGTGCAGCCGTAGCCCTCGGTGTCGAAGGCGGTGATCGGCCCGATCCCCGACCGACCCTCGACGATGCCCTTCCAGGTGTGCTCAACGCCCCAGCCCAGCGGGGTCAGAAGGCCAAGGCCGGTGACGACGACGCGACGCATTCCTGCGTTCCCTCACAGTGAATCTCGCGGGGGAGAATAGGGAGTGCGGGGGCGCAGGGCTAGGCGGGGGAGAACGGAGGGATCGGGGGCGGCGGCGGAGAGGCGAAGGCCGGGGATATGGCCAGGCGGACACTCTCGGCGGCGACCGCCGAACCTCCGCTTTCGACCCTAGGCCGTCACCCGCTCGGCGATGACGGCGGCGGCCTCCGCCGGGGTCATTCGCGTCGTGTCCAGCGCGAGGTCCGCCGGCGGCATTTCGGCGAAGCACCGCACGAACTCCGGCCTCAGGCCCTGCAACAGGGGCAGCGAGGTCATCTTGCCGAAGGCTTTGCGATCGGGCGCCGCAAGACGCCGCTCCTGCACGTCGGGAGCCACCTCCAGCGAGACAAACAGGGTCGAACCGCCTGCCTGCGCCACCGCTGCGGCGGCCCGTTCAGGGAAGGTGGGACTGACCGTCGGCTCCGGGGCGAACGTGAAGATCAGCGAGATCCCGGCGTCCGCAGCCTCCCTGATGACGTCGAGCCAGAACTTCTCGCGAAGGCGGACAAAAGGCTCGGAGCCGAACGGAAAAACCGCGCCCACCGCATCGACAACAAGGTGATTGTGAAAGAGGGCCACGCCGGTGCGAGCCGCGAGTTCTCGCGCGATCGTCAACTTTCCCGCCGCGACCTGACCGTAGATGAAGACCAACTGCATAGCCTGTCATAGCGTCATGCAAGGGCGGCCAGCCAGCCCTGCGCGGTCGCCCTCATCCGGCGGGCTTTCAGCGGGCCTCAGTCCTTGCAGGGGGAGCGCCATAGCGGCGGGTCACCCCCTGGCGCCGGGCGGCCGCCTGACGACAATGGAAGCGAGGAGCATCACCACGCCCAGCGCGATCGCTGCGATCGCCGCGTAGCAGCCCGCCGCGACCCATTTCAGGGCGCCGAACATCGTCACGGCGATCCAGTGATCCAGAAACAACGATCGCAAGCCGAGATATGCGACGACGCCCGCCAGGATGAGCGCGAGGCTCACCGCGCGCAATCTCGCCGGACGCTCAGGACTGCCCATATCGGTTCCTAATTTGGACTAATATCGAAGCACCAAGCCGCATCGTCCGCAACGACCTCTGGTTGCGGATCGTCAGAATAGATTGACTGGTCTTCAAATGGGAGTGTGTCCCACTCGCCGATGCTCGGCGCGTCACGGACAGGCCACCGACGGACTTCCGCCCCTTCGGACGTGGAAGAGCGGAACGTGCACGACAGAGGACGCCATGCCCCCTCGAGACGACGCTCGCACCGCCGCCGCCATCGCCCTGACCCGCTTCGGCCTGGGCGCCGGCGCCGCGGAGATCGACACCGTCGCCGCCGACCCGCGCGCTGGCTGATCGAGCAGATACGACCGGACGCGGGCGCGCCGAACCCGTCCGGCGAGTTCGAGGATCCGGCGCCCGCGTCCAGGCCTACCTGGCCTACCAGCGCACCGGTCAGGGCGCCCGGCAGGCCCGACGCGACGTCCGCCCGCCCAGGC
>NZ_JBNFOJ010000262.1:0-3813 GCF_057364705.1 Brevundimonas sp. CURTG3B2_SDJG | reverse complement strand
CTGGACGGCGCCGCCCGACGGGAGCCCGCGCACGCGTTCTGGACGGCGGGATGTGCCCTCCTGGCCGCCGCCGTCGCCCTGCCGGTCGCGGCGTTCACGCCGATCGACCGGATGATCGGCGCCGAGCCTGCGGCTCCATCGGTCTTCCACGCCGCCCTGCCGGCCTTGCTTTCACCGTCCCCCGCCCCAGCGTCCTTGGAGGCCCGCGAGGTTCCGATCGCCGGGCCGGACGAGGCGACGGTGGCCATCGGGACCGGCGCGGGGATGGGGGAGGAGACCGAAGAGCCCACCGCCCAGCCCCCGGTTCCGGGTCCAGCCCAGCCCTCCCCCTCGGCCCAGGCGCGGCCCGAGGCCTTGACGCCCGACTTGGTCGCCCAGATGCGGCTGATCGGCGTCACGCCGGAGTGGATCACCTCTCTCGAAGGCGATCTGCCGTGGATCCGCCGTCTTACGCCGCGGCAGATGATGAACCTCGCCGGCAACCAGGTCGGTCCCGAGTGGATCCGCTCCCTTCGCGAGGTGGGATACGACAACCTCACCTACGACCAGGTGCTCTCCCTCGCGGCCAATCAGGTCGGTCCGGACTACGTCAAGGACCTGGCCTCGGCCGGCTACCGCGACCTCTCCGTGGCGCAACTGATCCAGATGAGGACCGCCGGGGTCGACGGCGACTACGTCCGGCGCATGCGGGCCGAAGGGCTGCGCGTCGATCCGCCCGCCGCCGCGCGCCACGGCACCGATCAGGATCGGCGACGACGTCCGCCCGCCCCTCCGCCGCCCGGCGAGGGATAACCCGCCGCTTTCGCCTTCCGCCGAGCCTCGCCGTCTTCCTTCGACCGCGCCTCGCTCCCTGTCTCGGGGATCGATCCTCGCGCCTGCCTGGAGCTCAGACATGATCCGCGCCGCCCTTCTGTCCCTGTCCGTCGTCGGCCTGATCGGCGCCGCGCCGGCGCCCCGCTCGCCCGACCTGCCGGAGTCAGGCCCCGCCCCCCCTCGCCGCCCAGGCCCTTTCGACGGAGCAGCGGATCGATCGAACCGATCAGGCCGTCCGCGCCTTCATGGCCAGGACCCAGACGCCGGGCGCCCAGGTCGCGGTGGTCAAGGACGGCCAGGTGGCCTTCTCGCGCGCCTACGGCTCGGTGAACCTGGCGCTCGACGTCCCCGCCACGACCGAAAGCGTGTTCACCCTCGCCTCCATCACCAAGGCGTTCACCGGCCTGGCGGCGATGCAGGCGGTCCAGGACGGCAAGCTGGACCTCTCGGCGCCCGTGTCACGGTATCTCGACGATCTGCCAGAGGCCTGGCGCGGGGTCACCATCCGACAGCTTCTCAGCCACATGTCCGGCCTGCCCGACATCAACCGCGCCCCGACCGTCGACACCAACCAGGAGCAGGCCTGGGCTTGGACGCTGGCCCAGCCCGTGCGCTTTCCCCCGGGCGAACGCTTCCACTACTGCCAGACCAACTACACCCTCATCCAGCGCGTGCTGAACCGGCTCTACGGCCGCAGCGAGGATGCCGTGATCACCGACGCGCAGCTCGCCGCCGCTGGCATGACCTCGACCGTCTACGCCGACTCCCGGGCCGTGGTCCCCGGCCGCGGGCTCGACTACCAGTTCGCCCGCCCGAGCCCGGCCGCGCCCGGCGTGCTGGAGCAGCGCTACTACATCTCCCTGCCGTTCCACCGCGCGTCGAACGGCCTGGCCAGCACCGCCGACGACATGGCGCGCTGGATCATCGCGCTTGAGGACGGGAAGCTGCTCGACCCTGAGCGGATCGAGATGATGTGGACGCCGGCCGCGTTCAACGACGGCTCCCTGGGCCAGTGGGGGATGGGCTGGACCATCCTTCCCCGCGGAAACGGACACCGTGCGGTGGGCATGACCGGCGGCGCGCGATCGGCCTTCTTCATCTATCCCGAGGACAAGGTGGCGGTGGTGATGCTCACCAATCTTTCGGGATCCTATCCCGAGGATTCCATCGACCGCATCGCCGCGCTCTGGGCTCCAGGCCTGCGGCTCACCAGCGCGCCGGCGCTGCGAGCCGCGCTCGACGAGGCCGGCTACGAGCACGCCGAAGGCGTCGCCCGCGACCTCGCTCGGGCCGATCCCGCCTTGCGCTGGAACGAACTGGAGCTCAACGACTGGGGCTACCGTCTGCTGCATAGCGGCCGCCCGAGCGACGGCCTGGAGATCATGAAGCTGATCGTCGCCTTGTTCCCGCAAAGCGGCAACGCCGAAGACAGCTTGGCCGAGGCCCATGCGATCAACGGCGACCCCTCCCAGGCCGTTGTCCACTACCGCCGCTCGCTGGCGCTCGATCCCGCCAACACCCACGCCGTCCAACAGATCGAACGGCTGGAACGGGCGTCGCCGGTCGGTGGCTCAGAAGCCGCTCGCCGTTAAGTTGACATTAGGCAAGAACACTTACAGAACATCGACAACGGTTCACGCCTTGTTCTGGACGATTCGACGCCATGCTCACGCGCAAACAGCACGAACTCCTGATGTTCATCCACGAACGCATCCAGGAAACCGGCGTCTCTCCGTCCTTCGACGAGATGAAGGAGGCGCTGGACCTCGCCTCCAAGTCGGGGATCCATCGGCTGATCACGGCGCTGGAGGAACGCGGCTTCATCCGCCGCCTGGCTCACCGGGCCCGGGCGCTGGAGGTCGTCAAGCTTCCTGAACAGGCCGCCGCCGGGGGCGCCGCGCGGCCACGCGGGGTTCAAGCCGGGCGTGATCGAGGGCGGCGGACGCCGCGCCATCGCCGAACCGGCGAACGACACGCGCGAGCTTTCCCTGATGGGCAAAATCGCGGCCGGCACGCCGATCGACGCCATCGAGCACGAGACCGCCCGCTATCCGGTCCCGGAAGCCATGCTGGGCGCCGGCGAGCACTATCTGCTCGAGATCGAGGGCGACTCGATGATCGAGGCCGGCATCCTCAACGGCGACATGGTCATCATCAGATCGACCGAAAACGCCAACTCGGGCGAGATCGTCGTCGCCCTGGTCGAGGGCGAGCAGGCCACGCTCAAGCGTCTGCGCAAGAAGGGCGCGTCGATCGCGCTGGAGCCGGCCAACCGCAATTACGAAACCAAGATCTACGGTTCGGACCAAGTCGCGGTTCAAGGCAAGCTGGTCGGCCTCATCCGCCGCTACCACTGACCCCGGAGGCCTCGGCGTCGCCGTAGCGGCTCCATGGCCGCTCTCCGCGCACATCCGCGACCCAAAGGGCCCGCCACCGGTTCGCCGCCTGCGGGCCGTCTCGCCATAGCTCCACCGCCCCGCCCCGGGCGTAGTCCACGCCGTCCAGAACTAGGTTCTCCTCGCAGGCCGCCGGCAGGGCGGACACCTGCGCCCTCACGCTGACCACCGGCGCGGCGCGGCACAAGGCCCCAAGTTGCTCCGCGGTCGGCGTCCGGCGTCCCCACCAGATCGCCACCGGGCCGGCTGCGGGCCTCATAGGCGCGCAGGCGAAGCGTGTGCAGGTCCATCCCTCATCCGGCCGCGCCTCGGCCATCAGCCCTCGGCGGCGCGACCAGACATCGATGGCGAACTGACGCACGGCGGGCCGGACGACGACGGCCGTCCCATTCCGCACGAACGCCGCCTGGGTCCCGCCGTCCCCGATCCACAGGTCCGGCGCCGCCGGGCGGGGCCAGACCAGCACCGCGCAGGCCAGCGGCGCTCCGAGCCACCGCAGCGGCCCTCGCCAGAGACAACAGAACAGCACGCCCAGGAAGGCGATCGGCAGGGCGGCGGCCGGGGCGCTGGCGACCGTCCGCACCGCCCCCGGCAGGGCGGCCCA
>NZ_JBNFOJ010000261.1:0-3835 GCF_057364705.1 Brevundimonas sp. CURTG3B2_SDJG | reverse complement strand
GCCGGCTCAGGCGCTGGACCTGCTGGGCCAGCAGCTGGACGCCCTGACCGGGGGTGCTGGGCGGCCTGTCTTCGGGCTGCGCGCCGGCCGAACTGATCGCCGCGATTCCCCTGTCCGACATGGCGGACCGCCTGCGCGCCGATCCCACCAGCCCGGGGTTGCGGCCGCCGCGGGCGAAGTCGTCCTGTTCGAGTGAGCTGAAGGCCGTGGCCAATCCCGGACGGGTCAATCTGGAGCATTCGTCGGTCTTGCTGATCGACGACAACATGAAGTCGCTGGACATGCTCAGCTCGATCTTTCACGGCTTCGGCGTGAAGGAGCAGATCAAGTGCGAGAGCGCGCTGGAGGCCTCCGAGATCCTGAAGCGCCGGACGATCGACCTGATTCTGGTCGACTGCTCCATGCCCGAGATGGACGGCTACGACTTCACCCGCTGGGTCCGGCGCGAGACCCCGGCTCCGGTGCGGTTCACCCCGGTCATCATGCTGACCGGCCACGCGGCCCAGTCCAGCATCCAGAAGAGCCGCGACTGCGGGGCCAGCTTCGTGGTCGCCAAGCCCCTGACCCCGACCGTGCTGCTCAAGCGCATCCTGTGGCTGGGCGCCGACGAGCGGGAGTTCGTCGAGTGCGACGGCTACGTCGGCCCGGATCGGCGCGTGCGGAACTTCGGGCCCCCGCTGGGCCAGCCCGGCCGCCGCGCCGGCGACCTGTCCACCCACGTGGGCGAGGCCAGCGAAGCCAACATGGATCAGGCCGACATCGACATGCTGATGAAGCCCCGCCGCGTCGCCCTGTAAGGACCCCGCCATGACCGCTCCCCGCACCTTCAAGGTCGAGACGCCGCTGGCCCGCCAACTGGCCCGTCCGGGCGGACGCTCGATCGCCGAGGCCCAGCGCCGGGCGCTGGAGGGGCTGGAGACTCATCGCGAGAGCACGCTGGCGGACCTCGGCCGGCTGATCGATCAGCTGGAGGCGCTCTGCGCCGAGCGGGCGCCGCAGAGCGCGGATCAAGTCTATGAACGCGCCGCCGCGCTGGTCGATCTAGCCGGCTTCTTCGACACCGGCCCGCTGTACGAGGCGGGGTACAGCCTGTGCGAGCTCAGCGACCGCCTGCGGACCTCCGGCGCCTGGAACTGGTCGGCGGTCGGGGTGCATGTGCAGGCGCTTCGCCTGATTCACGCCGGCGGCTGCAAGGCCGACGACGACGCCCGGGTGCTGCTGCAGGGGCTGCAGAGCGTGCTGGCGGCGGCCGGTCCGGCCCGCTGAGCGGGTTGGCGGGCGATACGCCGGGAATTCGGAACCTCCGGGGGCGGGGCGACGGCCTTCCGGATCGAGCGTGGCGGACAGAGAGGGATTCGAACCCTCGGTACGCTTTCACGTACACACGCTTTCCAAGCGTGCGCGATCGACCACTCCGCCACCTGTCCGTTTCCACGACGTCGCCCGAAGGCTTTCGTGCTTCGCCGGACGGTCGATCCGGCGAGGGCGCTGATTAGAACAGTCGGCCCCCCTCGGCAAGCGCCGTCTCAAGGCCCATATGGGCGGAAACGATCCGTCCGGAGTTCCGCCATGCTGAGCCAGAAGACCACCATGCCCGCGCCCGACGCCGCCCTGCCGGGGCGGGCGACGCCGCTGCCGACCGACGAGGTCCATTTCGTCAGCGGCCGCCGCTGAAAGGGCCGCATCCGGAGGGCTTCCAGACCGCCCTCTTCGGCATGGGCTGCTTCTGGGGCGTGGAGCGGGTGTTCTGGCAGCTGCCGGGCGTGTGGGTGACCTCGGTCGGCTACTCGGGCGGGTACACCCCCAATCCGACCTATGAAGAGACGTGCACGGGCCGCACCGGCCACGCCGAGGTGGTGCAGGTGGTCTTCAATCCGCACGAGATCAGCTACGGCGAGCTGCTGAAGGCGTTCTGGGAGAACCACGACCCGACCCAGGGCATGCGCCAGGGCAACGACATCGGCACCACCTACCGCTCGGCCATCTACTATCTGGACGACGAGCAGCGCGCCGAGGCCGAGGCGTCGCGCGACGCCTACCAGGCCGCGCTGACCCAGGCGGGCCGGGGAACGATCACCACCGAGATCGCGCCGGCCGGCCCCTACTATTTCGCCGAGGACTACCACCAGGGCTACCTGGCCAAGAACCCCGCCGGCTACTGCGGCATCGGCGGGACGGGCGTGACCTGTCCGATCGGCGTCGGCGTGAGCGCCTGACCATGGACAGGGAGGGGATCGGCAAGGCCTGCCTGGCGCTGCCGGGCGCGACGCTGGACCATCCGTTCGGCGACCATCACGACGCCTACCGCATCGGCGGCAAGATGTTCGTGATGGTCGGCGAGCAGGGCGGCGTGTCGTTCAAGGTCTCGGACATCGCCTACGAGGTGCTGACCGAGGAGGGCCGGCCCGGCCCGCGCCCTATCTGCGCGCGCCAAATGGGTGAACCTGCCCGACCCGTCGCCTGGCCGGACGACGAACTGGCCGAGCATTTCGCCATCGCCCATTCCATCATCGCGGCGAAGCTGACGAAGAAGCAGCGGGTCGAGCTGGGCCTGAGCTAAGGTCGATCCGCAGCTGCTCCGTCATTCCCGGCCTCGTGCCGATAATCCATCAACACGAACGGTTCTGGATCGAGCCGTCACCCTCGTTTCAGTGATCATGGATGGCCGGGACAAGCCCGGCCATGACGGGGTTGGGGGGCGAGCAGCGCGAGCGGTATCCCGGTTGAACTTAGTTCGCGTGCCGGGACTTCTCCTCGGCGATCCACCGGTCCATGCGACGGTCCAGCAGGGCCATCGGCAGGGGGCCGTCGACCAGTAGGGCGTCGTGGAAGCGGCGGACGTCGAAACGGTCGCCCAGTTCGCGCTCGGCCCGCGTCCGGATGGCGCGCAGCCGGATCTCGCCGACCTTGTAGGCCGTCGCCTGGCCCGGCCAGCCGATGTAGCGCTGCAGCTCGGTCTCGATGTTGTGGGGGGCCAGGGCGGAGTTGTCGCGGAAGCAGGCGCGGGCCTGCTCGATGTCCCAGCCCAGCCAGTGGATGCCGGTGTCGGCCACCAGGCGGCACGCCCGCCACATCTCGTAGGACAGGCGGCCGAACCGTTCGTAGGGCGTGCGATAGAAGCCCATCTCCTCGCCCAGGAACTCGGAATACAGACCCCAGCCTTCGACGAAGGCGGTGACGTCGACGCTGCGGCGGAAGTAGGGGCCTTCCTCGGCCTCCTGCTGCAGGGCGATCTGCAGGTGATGGCCGGGCACCGCTTCATGCAGCGTCAGCGCCGGCAGTTCGTAGAGGGGCCGCTGATCCAGCCGGCTGGTGTTGACCATGTAGCCGCCGGCGACGCCGTTCTCCATCGAGCCGGGGAAGTAGCGGCCCGTGGTGTAGTTGGCCTCGATCTCGCGAGGCACCTCGCGCACGCCATAGGGTGTCCGAGGCAGGGTTCCGAACAGGGCCGGCAGGCCGTCATCGGACCGCTTGGCCATCTCGGAGGCCTTCTCCATCAGGTCCTCGCGGGTGGTCGCGTAGAACTGCGGATCGGTGCGCAGGAAGTTCAGGAACGAGGCGAAGTCGCCCGTCCAGGCGGCGGCCTGCATTTCGGCGTCCATCCGGGCGCGGATGCGGGCGACTTCCTGTTGGCCCAGGGCGTGGACCTGGTCGGGGGTCATGTCGGTGGTGGTGTAGCCCCGCACCAGATAGGCGTAGATTTCGCGCCCCGCCAGGACGATGGACGAGGCCCAGGCTCTCGGGCGCGCGGGGCAGGTAGTCCTCGCGCAGGAAAGCGGGCCCAAAGCGCGGCGCTGGGGGCATGATCCCGTCGGCCACGGCGCGGGCGGCGCGG
>NZ_JBNFOJ010000260.1:0-3845 GCF_057364705.1 Brevundimonas sp. CURTG3B2_SDJG | reverse complement strand
GACGCCGGCGGAGGCGCGGGGCGGGGGCAGGGCGACGGCCAGGACGGACCGCGGGCGCCAGCAGCCACAGGCAATAGGCCGCGCGGGCTCCGAACACGGCGCGTACCGGCCTGCGCAGCATGAAGACCAGGAGGAGGGCGGCGGTGACGGCCGCCGTGATCTCGAGCCCGAGGATCAGCAGGTCAGCGGCCATCGTCGATCTCCTCGATCAGGCGTTTCAACTCGGCGACGTCCTCGGGCGACAGCGCCTCGCGCGCCGAGAAGTGGGCGACCAGCGGAGCCAGGCGTCCGTCGAACAGGCGGTCGACCAAGCCGCGGCTCTCGGCATGGACGTAGTCGCCCCGCTCGATCAGGGGGCGGTACAGATAGCGCCGGCCGTCGCGGTCGGCGGCGATGGCACCCTTGGTGAGCAGTCGGTTGAGCAGGCTCTTGACCGTGGCCTCGGTCCAGGCCTGGTCCGAGGCGATCTCGGCCGTGATCTGGTCCGCCGTCCGGGGACTGGCGCGCCACAGCGCCTCCATCACCAAACTCTCCGCCGTGCTGATCCGCATATCGTTCACATCCGTAATCGGTCGCTCCTGATTACGCTTGTGATCGATAGAGTCAATCCGGTCCCCGTCGCGGGTCCGTTACATCGCCGTAAGGTCCCAGCCGGAACGACGAAGGCCGCTCCTGTCGCCAGGAGCGGCCTTCGGGCGTCTTGGGGGAGGGAAGTCGGCGTCAGCCGCGGTAGTGCTGGATGCGCGTGGTGCGCAGGCCCTGCATGCCCCATTTGTCGATGGCCTTCTGCCAGGCCAGGAACTCCTCGGCGGTCAGCCGATAGCGCGCCAGGGCGTCGTCCAGGCTGAGCAGCCCGCCGCGCACGGCGGCCACCACCTCGGCCTTGCGACGGATCACCCACCGGTCCGTGTTGGCCGGAGGAAGATCGTGCAGGGTCAGCGGCGTGCCCGTCGGCCCGACCACATACTGTTCGCCTCGACTGTTAAGGCGTCGCTCTTGCAACATGGGCTTATGCCTCATTCACCACCACCATTGAGCGTGAACGGTAGCGCTGCCCGACTAAGGGCCGTTTAAGCGTCGTGGTGAAGGAAATGATAAAATCACCTCCGAGCACGGCTTGAATATTCAACGAAGTCTTCATGGAGACTAACCGTCAGTTACCGGAATATCAGCGTTTGATGCTGATCAGTTCGGCCAGCATCTCGTCCGCGGTGGTGATGATCTTGGACGAGGCCGAGTAGGCGCGCTGGGTGGTGATCAGGCCGGTGAACTCGGCCGAGAGATCGACGGTCGAGGCCTCCAGCTGGGACGAGCCGATGGTGCCCGCGCCGCCGCTGCCGGCGGCCTTCAGGTTGAAGGTGCCCGAGCCCTGGCTGACGCGGTAGGCGTTGCCCGAGGTCTCCAGCAGATTGTCCGGGCTGGGGAAGGTAGCCAGCGCGATCTGGGCGATCCGGCGGGTCACGCCGTTGTCGAAGATGGCGGTGACGAAGCCGGTCTCGTCGATCTTGACCTCGGACAGGTTGCCGAAGGCGGTGCCGTTGGTCAGGACCGCCTGGACGACCGAGGCGCTGTCGTACTGGGTCAGGCCGCCAGTGGCCGCGGTCAGGTCGAAGCTGAGCTGCTGATCGTCGATGCCCAGGCCCGGAGCCCACTTGACGGCGCCCGCGGCCGGCGCGGCGGCGTCCGAGGCGGCGAAGCTGAGGGTGGCGGCCTCGGGATCCGGGAACAGCCAGCCGCCGGCGGGCGGGGTATTGGCCGGATCGGCCATGTAGTCGACGTCCAGGCGGCCGTCCTGGGTGAAGCGGATCGATCCGGTCTTGATCTGGCCGTTGGCCAGGCCGGCGCCGGTGACGATGTCCGAGGCGGGGACGGCGCGGATTTCGGCGTACCACTCGTTCGGCGCCGCTCCCTTCAGGAAGGAGATGGCGACGGTGCGCTGGCCGCCCTTGGAGTCCGACACCGGGATGGTCAGCTCGAAGTCGGGCTTCACGCCGGCACCCGTCTCGGGGTCCCACATGGCCATGGAGTTGGTGGCCGGGTTGTAGGCGTTGGCTCCTGGCGGCGTCAGGGCGGCGTCGGCGGCTTCCGCCGAGACGGCCTGACTGGAGCGGATGTTGGCGTTCAACTGGACGCGGGTCGTCGCCTCGGCCGTGCCGCCGACCGAGCCGACGTTGATGGTGCGCAGGCGGTTCAGATCGGAGGGGTCGGCGTTGACGTTGCCGTCGGCGTCCACCGGCCAACCCTGCAGGTACAGGCCCGAGGTGTTCTTCAGATAGCCCAGGTCATCGACGCGGAAGGCGCCGGCGCGGGTGAACAGGCGGGAGTCGGTGACCTGCAGGTTCTCAGGCTTCTCGGTGACCACGAAGAAGCCCTGGCCGGCGATGCCCATGTCGGTGCTGGAGGTGGTGCGCTGCAGCTGGCCGGCCTGGCTGGTGAAGTGACGGGCCGTGGCCAGCACGCCGCCGGCCGAGTAGCCGGCGCCGGCGACCTGGCTGTTGATGACGGTCTGGAACTCGCCTTGGGTCCGCTTGTAGCCGACGGTGTTTACGTTCGCGATATTCTGCGAGATGGCCGCCAGGGCGGCGGAGTTGGCGGTCAGGCCGGACACGCCGGCCAGAAGGGCGCTGTTGATGCTCATGGCGTGGGTTCCTCAGGAGAGCTTGTTCATGGGTCAGTTGGGCGCGGCCGCCTCTTCGAGGGCGATCACCGTGGAGAGGGGAAGGACGGTGTTGCCGACCGTCAGGTAGACCTCGCCGTCGTACATCTCGACGCCGGTCACCCGGCCGCGGGTCAGGACCTGGGCGTCGACGGCGGTGGAGCCGTTCTTGGCCGTCACCTTCAGCGTGTAGACCTTGTCGTCCTGGGCCGTGCCGCCGTTGGTCAGCTTGCCGTCCCAGGTGAAGTCGTGGACGCCGGCGGTCTTGTCCGGAGCCGGGCCCTTCCAGACCACCTTGCCGGTGCTGTCGAGCACCTGCAGCTCCACGTCGGCGGCATTGGCGCCCAACTCGTAGCTCCACTGCGCCTCGCCGTCCTTGAACTTGGTCGCGGACCAGGCGGCGGTGGTCTCCTTGCCGATGAAGTTCGACGCCCGGCTCAGATCGCCCGTCTGGGCCGTCAGCAGGCCCTTCAGCAGTTCGTTGGTGAGCAACTGCTGCTCGACGCCGGCCATCTGGGTCAGCTGGGCGGTGAACTGGTTGGAATCGACCGGCGAGAGCGGGTCCTGGTTCTTCAGCTGCGAGGTCAGCAGCGCCAGGAAGGTCTCGAAGTTCGAGGCCAGCATGCCCGAACCGGCGTTGATCCGGTTCTGAGCGGTGTTGGTGTTGATCGCGTCGACCATCGGTCAGACCTTCAGATCCACGCCCGAGGGCGAGAGGGCGAGAGGGGTCCAGCGAGGCGCCAGAAGGGCCGCGTCGGCGTCGGTGTTCAGGCGCGAGGCCCGGGCGAAGGCGCGGGCCTGGCCCTCGCGGTCGGAAGGACCGCGATCGAAGGCGCTGGAACCGCTGTCGCGCTCGGCGAACTCGAAGGCGTCGTCAGCCACGTGGAAGCCGGCCTGCTGGAGTTCGCGGCGCAGGTCGTCGGCGCGGCCGCGCAGGTCGGCGGCGGCGGCCGGGTTGTCGAAGGCCAGGCGGGCGGACAGTCGGCCCTCGGCGTCGATGTCCAGCTTGACGTCGACCCGGCCCAACTCGTCGGGGGTGAGGGCCATCTCGAAGCGGGTGGCCCGTCCGTCCAGCTTCTTCAGGATCTGCGCGGCGATCTGGGCCGTCGCCTCGATGGCGACGCGCGACAGGGTCGGCGCGGCGGTTTTCGCGCGCGGCGGGGGCCGAGGGCGCGGCGGAGTGATGTCG
>NZ_JBNFOJ010000259.1:0-3846 GCF_057364705.1 Brevundimonas sp. CURTG3B2_SDJG | reverse complement strand
CCGCCGCGCAGTCGGCGCCCCCCGCCCGCACCCCCAGGACGACGGAGGCCACCGACATCGGCGAGGTCGTCGTGACCGGCTTCCGCGCCAGCCTGAGCGCCGGCCTGGACGCCAAGCGGCGCGAGACCAACATGGTCGACGTCATCGTCGCCGAGGACATCGCCGACTTTCCCGACCTGAACCTGGCCGAGTCGATCCAGCGCGTTCCGGGCGTGGCCATCGACCGCGACGCCGGCGAAGGCCGCTCGATCACCGTGCGCGGCCTGGGCGCCGACTTCACCCGCACCCGCATCAACGGCATGGAGGCCCAGGCCACCACCGGCGGCACCGACTCCTCGGGCGGCGCCAACCGCGGCCGCGGCTTCGACTTCAACGTCTTCGCCTCGGAGCTCTTCAACTCGATCACGGTGCGCAAGACCGCCGCGGCCGAGACGGAGGAGGGGTCGTTGGGCGCGACGGTCGACCTGCAGGCCACCCGTCCGTTCGACTATGACGGCTTCACCGCCGCGGCCTCGGCCCAGGTCGGCTACAACGACCTCTCGGAAGAATACAATCCGCGCTACGCCTTCCTGCTGAGCGACACCTTCGGGGCCAACGACGAGTTCGGCGCCCTGGTCTCGCTGGCCTATAGCGAGCGCAGCCTGCTGGAGGAGGGCTTCAGCTCGGTGCGCTGGGCGCCCGCCGCCGCGCCGGGATCGACCAACTCGGGCGGCTTCTGCTCGCCGGTCGGCGTGACTCCGCAGAACCCCGGCAACAGCACGGCCAACGGCTCGAACGCCGCGAACTGCGCCACCGGCGTCGCCCGGCCCGCCAACACGCCCGGCAACATCGCCGCCTACAACACCGCCAACCAGGCCGGGGTCTTCATTCCCCGCCTGCCGCGCTACGGCCGCCTGACCCACGAACAGGAGCGGCTGGGGATCACCGGCGCCTTCCAGTGGCGGCCGGCGGCCAGCACCCTGTTCTCGCTGGATGTGCTGTATTCCAAGCTGGACGCCACCCGTCAGGAGGACTTCCTGGAGGCCCTGTCGTTCAGCCGCAACGCGGCGGCCGGCGGCCAGACCCAGATCGGGGTGCGCGAGGCCGTGGTCGAGAACAACATGCTGGTCTACGGCGTGTTCGACAACGTCGATATCCGCTCCGAGAGCCGCTACGACGAGCTGTCGACCGAGTACACCCAGATCAGCCTGACGGCCGAGCACGATTTCTCGGACCGCCTGCGCGGCCGCTTCTACTACGGCCGGGCGGAGTCGAGCTTCGAGAACCCGGTCCAGACGACGGTGACCCTGGATCGCCAGAACACCCAGGGCTACTCCTGGGACTTCCGCGGCAACATGGAAGCGCCGCTGATCAGCTACGGCTTCGACGTGACCAACCCGGCCAACTGGGCCTGGCGCGGGGCCAATCTGGGGACCGGCCTGGCCGTCCTGCCGCGCTCCGAGATCCGCCTGCGCCCGAACGGGGTGGACACCCTGTTCACCTCGGCCCAGGCCGACATCGAGTTCGACGCCAGCGCGATCGTGACCTTCAAGGCCGGGATCAACTACAAGACCTACGAGTCCGATTCCTATGAATCCCGCCGCGCCGACGAGACCCTGGTCCCGCAACTGCCGGCGGGCGTCACCGTGGCGGACATCTCCAACCTGCTGACGGGTTTCGGCGGCGGCCTGGTTCCCAATGGGACCGACACCAACTGGCTGCGGCCCGACCTGAACGCCATCGCCGCGTTGTTCGACATCTACTGCAACTGCGACACGGGCGTGCCCGGCGGCGACTTCCGTCTGACCAGCATCACCAACGGCAACGCCCGCGGCGGCAACCGGTCGATCTCCGAAGAGGACCTGGCCGTCTATCTGCAGGCGGACTTCGACACCGAGCTGTTCTCGATGCCGTTCCGCGGCAACATCGGGGTGCGTCACGCCAACACCCGGATCGAGGCCACCGGCTACAGCTCGACGGGCGGGGGCACCCTGGTGACCGGCGAGAACGAGTACAGCGACACCCTGCCGTCGCTGAACCTGGTGCTGCAGCCGACGCCCGAGCTCTTCCTGCGCTTCGGCGCGGCGAAGGTCATGGCGCGTCCGCAGATCGGCAACAACCTGGCCGGCACCAACTATCTGATCCCGACCACCTCGCTGAACACGGGCCCGAACTTCACCGCCACCATCGGCAATGTGAAGCTGGAGCCGTTCCGGGCGAACACCTACGACTTCAGCGTCGAATGGTATTTCGCGCCCGAGAGCCTGCTGTCCTTCGCCTACTTCTACAAGGACATCGACACCTACATTCAGATCATCCGCCAGGACCTGCCCTACTCGGAGCTGACGGCGCTGAACCCCTCGGCCTTCGCGCCGGGCTTCTGCACCGGGACCTGCACGGCCTCGACCATCTTCCAGCTGACCTCGGCGGTGAATACGGAAGGCGGTCCGCTGAAGGGTTTCGAGATCAGCTACCAGCAGGCCTTCACCTTCCTGCCCGGGCTGCTGGGCAACCTGGGCGCCCAGGTGAACTACACCCACGTCGAATCCGAGATCGACTACTGCGACACCCGGGTGAACTCGCTGTGCGACACCTTCGTCACCAACGACCTGGTCAACCTGTCGCCGGAGTCCTGGAACGCCACGCTCTACTACGAGGACGACGCCTTCTCGGCGCGGGTCTCGGTGGCCTCGCGCGACGCCTATCTGCAGAACGTGCCGGGCCGCAACGGCAACGATCTGGAGGGCAAGATGGAGACGCTGAACGTCGACGCCTCGGCCTCGTACCAGCTGACCGAACAGGTCGAGCTGACCTTCGAGGCGCTGAACCTGACCGACGAGGAGAACCACCAGTGGGTGGGGACCGAGGACCGTCAGAGCACCTCGGTCTATCACCATACCGGCCGGCAGTATTACGTCGCGCCCGCTATCGCTTCTGATCTTCCTGAACCGAAGCGTTCCCTGCGCCGTCGGTCCTTCGGGTCGGCGGCGCTTCTTTTCGGGGCTCAGAGCGCCACGGTCGGCCAGGTCGGCCCAGACGCTTTCGGCGGTGGGCGTCCGGCCCGCGCCGCGGCCGCGGGCGGTGAAGGTCCGGCCGTCGGCGGTGACGACCCGGAGCGCGTTCCACTCGTCGGGAAGATCGGTCAGCAGAGGGTCGCCGTCGACGGCCTGGAAGGCGACTTCGGCCCGGCCCGCGCGCACGTCCAGCTGGGCGACCTGCCGCACCCGTCCGACCGGAAGGGCGACGTCGGCGGCCAGGGCCTGACGCGCGATGCGGTCCGGAGAGACTCCATCCTCCAGCGCCTCGTGCGCCAGGATCGCCAGCTTGGCGGCCGCGTCCAGGGCGGTGAGGTCGGCGGACGGATCCTCTTCCGCGAAGCCGGCGGCGCGGCCCCGGCCAAGGCGTCGTCGAAGCGGGCGCCCTCGGCCAGGCGGTTCAGGATGTAATTGCAGGTCCCGTTCAGCACCGCCTGGATACGCACGACCGGGCCGTGGGCGCGGGCGCGGCGGACCGTCTCGATCAGGGGCGCGCCGCCGCCGACGCTGGCGGAGTAGAGCAGGCGCGGCGCCGGCGCTCTTGGCCAGGGGCGGTCAGGGGCGGCAGGTCGCCGCCGACGGCCTGCTTGTTGGCGCTGACCACGTCGATTCCGCGGGTCAGGGCGGCGCGGATCAGGGCCAGGCCGGTGGAGGCGTCCGAGATGGCCTCGATCAGCACGTCCGGCTCGCGGGCCAGCAGCGCGGCGGGGTCGGTCAGGGCCAGGCCCTGGGGAATGGCGGTCTCGCGCGGCTTGTCCGGCGAGCGGACCAGGACGCCGACGACCTCGAAGGCGGGGTCGGCGGTCAGCCGCGCCAGTACGCCGCCGCCCAC
>NZ_JBNFOJ010000258.1:0-3868 GCF_057364705.1 Brevundimonas sp. CURTG3B2_SDJG | reverse complement strand
CCGGTCGCCGACGGCGCCCGCGCGGTCCGCGCCGCCGGCCTGCAGGAGCGCCTGACCTTCGACAGCTTCGTGGAGGGGCAGGGCAACGCCTTCGCCCTGGCCATCGCCCGCCAGGCCTCGCAGTGGGCCGACGGCCACTTCAACCCGATCTTCTTCTGCGGCCCCTACGGCTACGGCAAGACCCACCTGCTGAACGCCATCGCCTGGGAGGCCCAGCGCCTGCGGCCGGACGCCAAGGTGGTCTACCTGACCGCCGAGCGTTTCCTGTCCACCTTCGTGCGCGCCATGCAGGACCGCTCGACCGCCGCCTTCAAGGACAGCCTGCGTTCGGCCGACATGCTGCTGATCGACGACGTCCAGTTCGTCGGCGGCAAGGCCGGCACCCAGGAAGAACTGCTGTCGACGCTGACGGCCCTGATCGAGGACGGCAAGAAGATCGTCCTCTCGGCCGACCGCGCGCCCATGGCCTTGACCGAGATCGAGCCCCGCCTGCGCAGCCACCTCGCCTCGGGCCTGACCTGCCCGGTCGAGCCGGCCGACCGCGCCCTCAAGCTGGCCGTCGCCCGCAACCGCGTCGCCGCGCTCGCCAAGCTCGGCGTCGTCTCGGGCGAGGCCCGCCCCGAGGTGCTGGAACATCTGGTCGACCGCACCCCCGGTTCGATGCGCGAGCTGGAAGGCGCGGTGAACACCCTGGCCGCCGTCGCCGCCAACCGCCTGTCGGCCCTGACTGTGGACGAGGCCCAAGGGCTGCTGGGTCCGGCCCTGCGCGGCGGCCCCGAGCGCCGGATCACCGTCGACGAGATCCAGAAGACGGTGGCCGAGCACTTCACCCTCAAACAGGCCGACCTGCTCAGCGAGCGCCGCACGCGTTCGGTCGCCCGCCCGCGCCAGATCGCCATGTATCTGTGCAAGCAGCACACGACCCGCTCGTACCCGGACATCGGCCGCCGATTTGGAGGCAGGGACCACACCACGGTCCTGCACGGCGTGCGCAAGATCGAGGAGCTGATCGCCCAGGACGAGCAGATCGCGCGCGACGTCGAGGCCCTGACCCGCAAGCTGCGCGGCTGATCCCGTCTTGTCCCAGCCTAAGGACTGGACCCTCCGCCGCGCCGGAGCCGACGACGTCGATCGCCTGGCCCTGATCGGCGCGGCGACCTTCCTGGAGACCTTCGCGGGGATCCTGGACGGCGAGGCCATCGTCGGGCACTGCGCCCGCGTCCATGCGCCCGACGCCTATCGCGAGGCCCTGGACGCCGGCGCCGCCATCTGGCTGGCCGAGGCCGCCCAGGGCGGGCGCCCATCGGGTTCGCCATGCTCTCCAAGGCCGACATCCCGGGCATGGCCCCGGACGGCTCGGACTTGGAGCTGAAGCGGATCTACCTGCTGTCCCGCTTCAACGGCCGCGGCCTGGGCGCCGAACTGATGCAGGCCGCGGCGGACGAGGCGGCCGCTCGCGGCGCCCGCCGCCTCCTGCTCGGCGTCTATCGTCACAACGACCGCGCCATCCGCTTCTACGAACGCAACGGCTTCGCCCGCCTCGCCGAGCGTCGCTTCCGCGTCGGCGATCGCGAGTACGACGACCTGGTCCTGGCCAGGCCGCTGGCGAGGCTCCAGGGCTGAAGACGAGGGGCGGGGGCCGTTCTCGGCCCTTATCCACACGTCCGTGCCGCATCTTCCCTCGCCCCCGGCCGCCGACCCTCGTCCCTTCCTTGCCCCGCCTGCCCAATCCGCTAGTGTCCCTAGCCCATAGTGTGCAGGCGGCCTTGAGTCGCCCGGAAGTGCTGAGGCTTGGGGCGAGACGACGACATGCAGCTGACCATCGAACGATCCGCGCTTCTGAAGGCCCTGGGCCACGTTCAGAGCGTCGTCGAACGTCGCAACACCATTCCGATCCTGTCCAACGTCCTGCTCTCGGCCGGCGCGACAAGCTCGCCTTCGCCGCCACCGACCTGGACATGGAGATGGTGGACGAGGCCGAGGCGACGGTGAACGTCGAAGGCCAGATCACCGCCCCGGCCCACACCCTGTACGAGATCGTCCGCAAGCTGCCCGACGGCGCCGAGGTCTCGCTATCCTATTCCGGCGACGATCCCCGCCTGGTGGTCCAGGCCGGCCGCTCCAAGTTCAACCTGCCCGTCCTGCCGGCCGGCGACTTCCCCGTGATGTCCACCGACACCTCGGGCGCCCGCTTCACCCTGCCCAAGGAAGACCTGGCCCGGCTGATCGACAAGACCCGCTTCGCCGTCTCGACGGAGGAGACCCGCTACTATCTGAACGGCCTGTACCTGCACACCGTGGCCGAGGCCGGCATTCCGCTGCTGCGCGCCGTGGCCACCGATGGCCACCGCCTGGCCCTGGCCGAGACGCCCGCGCCGGAAGGCGCCGCCGGCGGCCCCGGCGTCATCGTGCCCCGCAAGACCGTCGATCAGGTTCGCCGCCTGCTCGACGACGGCGCCGGCCCGGTCGAGGTCATGGTCTCGCCGCAGAAGATCCGCTTCGAATTCGGCCAGGCCTCGCTGACGTCGAAGGTCATCGACGGCGCCTTCCCCGACTACATGCGCGTCATCCCCAAGGGCAACGACAAGCAGGCGGACATCGACAACGCCGTCTTCGCCTCGGCCGTCGACCGCGTGGCCACCATTTCTGCTGAAAAGAGCCGCTCGGTGAAGCTGGCCTTCGAGCTGGACCGGGTGACCTTGACGGTGCGCAACATGGAGGCCGGCCAGGGCGTCGAGGAGGTCGAGATCGGCTACTCCGAAGAGCCCTTCGAGATCGGTTTCAACGCCCGCTACCTGCTGGACGTCGCCGGCCAGATCACCGGCGAGACCGCCCACTTCAAGTTCGCCGACCCGGCCAGCCCGACCCTGGTGCTCGATCCGGGCGATCCTGGCGTCCAGTACGTGCTGATGCCGCTGAGGGTGTAGGCGGGTACGACAAAGTCCGCTCATCCCGGCTTTCGCCGGGATGAGCGGGGTCGTGTTTCACGGCAGGGTGTCGGTCAGGTTTTGAAACTGCTCGAAGAATGGCGGCGCCGTTACGGGTCCTGAGTGGGCGCGGCCCGCTCATCCTGCAGATCTCCTCACCGCCGCCATGTCGTCTCCGCCCTTCAGGATCGTCGAACAGTCCCGCATCAAGCCCATCCTGGCCTTGCCGATCGCGGCCCTGTTCGCCGCCATCGGAATCTGGATGGTGCGGGACCCCGGCGGCTCCAGCCGCTATTCGCCGGCCTTCATATCGGTGATGGGGATCGTGACGGTCGCGATGTCGGCCTGGATGATCTTCCGCGGGCTCTCGGTTCTGCGAAAGCCCATGCGGCTGGTCCTTCGTCGCGAGGGATTCCAGGTCGAGAACGGCGATCGGCGCGGCCTGATCGCCTGGCATGAGATCACCCCGTTCGAACTGGTCCGCGTCCGCGGCGTCCGGCTGGTCCGCTACCAGATCCTGTCCGAGCGCTCGGTCATCGCGGAGCTGTCGGACCGCTATCTTCCGGGCAATCTCGCCATCTCGGCGGCCGACCTGCACGAGATCATGGAGAGCAACCGGCGGATTCACGGGCGCGCCGCACGCTCCTGATCCCGCGGCGGTCGGTGGCGCCTTCCCCGCCGCTTTCGGCTTTCGTCGAACCGGCCGGGATGGTGTAGTCCCACCCTTCGTGATCACCGCCCTGACCCTCACCGACTTCCGCTCATACGCGGCGGCGACCCTCCCCATCGAGGCGGCGTCGGTGGTGCTCCACGGCCCCAACGGCGCGGGCAAGACCAATGTGCTCGAGGCGCTCAGCCTGTTCACTCCAGGCAAGGGCCTGCGCGGGGCCTCGGCGGCCCGAGATGGGGCGGCGCGAGCCCGGCGAGGCGACAGGGCGGGC
>NZ_JBNFOJ010000257.1:0-3901 GCF_057364705.1 Brevundimonas sp. CURTG3B2_SDJG | reverse complement strand
CGCGGCCACCAGGCCGTCATCGCCTCGGCCCGCGAAGCCGCCGCCCGCCTCGGCGCGCCCCTCGCCGTCGTCAGCTTCGATCCGCATCCCCGCCGCTGGTTCCAGCCCGACGCCGCCCCCTTCCGCCTGATGACGCCCGACCAGATGGCCGACGCCCTCGAAGCCCTGGGCGTCGACCACCTGTACCTGCTGCCTTTCGACGCCGAGATGGCGGCCATGTCCGACGCCCAGTTCGCCGAACGCGTTCTGGCCCAGGGCCTGGAGATCCGCCACGCCTCGGTCGGCTTCGACTTCACCTTCGGCAAGGGCCGCACCGGCTCTCCCGAAGCCCTCCGGGCCTACGGCGAACGCCTCGGCTTCACCGTCTCGGTCGCCGATCGCCTGGACGACGCCGACGGCCTGAAGCTCTCCTCCTCCGCGGTCCGCGAGGCCCTCAAGGCGGGCGACATGGCCCGGGCCCAGGCCATCCTCGGCCGCCCCTTCGCCCTCCGGGGCGAGGTCGTCCACGGCGACAAGCGCGGCCGCACCATCGGCGTCCCCACCGCCAACATCGCCATGGGCGACTACATGCGGCCCGCCTACGGGGTCTACGCCACCCGCACCCGCCTGGCCGACGGGCGCGTGCTGGACGGCGTCGCCAACCTGGGCGTCCGGCCGATGTATCCCACCGACGACCCCTTGCTGGAGGTCTGGCTCTTCGACTTCTCGGGCGACCTCTACGGCCAGGTGGTCGAGACCCAGCTGGTCGCCTTCCTCCGCGGCGAGATGAGGTTCGACGGCCTGGACGCCCTGAAGGTCCAGATCGACGCCGACGCCCGGGCTTCGCGCGAGGCGCTTCGTCTGTGGCGCGCCGCCGAACCGCCTGCTAGACCGCGTGAACCATGACCGTCCGCGTGTTTCGCCCGATTTCGATTAGCCGCCCGGCGTAGCGCCGCAGGGCCGCCAGCCCCGCGCTCGCCGGGATCCTCGAACTTCACGCGAACGATCAACACGACGAAACGAGACTTCATGGCTGACGCCGCCGACACAGCTGAATCCCCCGCTCATCCCGGCGAAAGCCGGGACTACCGCGAGACCGTCTTCCTGCCCGAGACGCCCTTCCCCATGCGCGGCGGCCTGCCCCAGAAGGAGCCCCAGATCCTGGAGCAATGGGGCGATCTCTACGCCGCGCTCCGCAAGGAGCGGCAGGCCCAGGGCGCGCCCCTCTACGTGCTCCACGACGGCCCCCCTACGCCAACGGCGACATCCACATCGGCCACGCCCTGAACAAGACGCTGAAGGACTTCGTGGTCCGCTCGCGCTTCCTGCTGGGCCACGACGTCGACTACGTCCCAGGCTGGGACTGCCACGGCCTGCCGATCGAGTGGAAGATCGAGGAGAAGTTCCGCAGCGAAGGCCGCCGTAAGGACGAGGTCTCCAAGGCCGAGTTCCGCCAGGCCTGCCGGGAGTACGCCGCCGGCTGGATCGACGTCCAGCGCGAGCAGTTCAAGCGCCTGGGCGTCGTCGGCGACTGGGACGGCCGCTACGCCACCATGGACTTCCCGACCGAGGCGGCCATCGTCGCCGAGTTCCACAAGTTCAAGAACTCGGGCCAGCTCTACCGCGGCTCCAAGCCCGTCATGTGGTCGCCGGTCGAACGCACCGCCCTGGCCGACGCCGAGATCGAATACCACGACCACGTCAGCCCGACCGTCTGGGTCAAGTTCCCCGTCACCGGCGCCACCGACGACCACCCCGACGACCTGCTGGCCTTCCGCCACGCCAACCCGTCGATCGTCATCTGGACCACGACGCCGTGGACCATCCCGGCCAACCGCGCCATCAGCTACGGCCCCGAAATCGCCTATGGCCTCTACGAGGTGACGGCGATGGAGGAAGGGCTGGAATTCGAGCCCTGGGCCAAGCCGGGCGACCGCCTGATCGTCGCCGACAAACTGGCCGAAGAGGTCTTCAAGGCCGCCAGGATCGCGACCTGGACCCGCCTGGACGATCTGAACCCGTCGGGCCTGGAGTGCGCCCATCCGCTGGCGCCGCTCTCGCCCGGCTACGGCTTCTCCGTGCCGCTCCTGGCCGGCGACCACGTCACCGACGACGCCGGCACGGGCTTCGTCCACACCGCCCCCGGCCATGGCGCCGACGACTTCGAGGTCTGGAAGGCCCACGGTCACCATGAGGTGCCGGACACCGTCGATCCCGACGGCGCCTACTACGATCACGTCCCCCTCTTCGCGGGCCTGAAGGTCATCGAGACCGAGGGCAAGAAGGACAAGATCGGCAAGTTCGGCCCGGCCAACAAGGTCGTCACCGAGAAGCTGATCGAGGCCGGCGCCCTGCTGGCCCGCGGCCGGATGGAGCATTCCTACCCGCACAGCTGGCGCTCCAAGGCGCCCGTCATCTTCCGCAACACCCCGCAGTGGTTCATCCGCATGGACCAGCCGCTGAAGGACGACGCCACTCTGCGCGAAAAGGCCCTGGCGGCCATCGACGCCACGGCCTTCCACCCGGCCGCCGGCAAGAACCGCATCCGGAGCATGGTCGAGAGCCGGCCGGACTGGCTGATCAGCCGCCAGCGCGCCTGGGGCACCCCGCTGGCCATGTTCGTCGACAAGCAGACCGGCCAGCCCCTGGTCGACGCCGAGGTCGACGCCCGCATCGTCGCCGCCGTCTCCGAGGGCGGCGCGGACGCCTGGTTCACCCGCCCCGACGCCGACTTCCTGGGCCAGCACGACCCCCAGCGCTTCGAGAAGATCGAGGACATCCTCGACGTCTGGTTCGACTCGGGCTGCACCCACGCCTTCACGCTCGAGGCCCGCGACCCCGCCCACGGCTACGCCGGCGACCGCCCCTCGCACTGGCCCGCCGATCTTTACCTGGAAGGCTCGGACCAGCACCGCGGCTGGTTCCAGTCCAACCTGCTCGAAGGCTCCGGCACCCGCGGCCGCGCCCCCTACGACGCCGTCCTCACCCATGGGTTCACCCAGGACGAGAACGGGGAGAAGATGTCCAAGTCCAAAGGCAACACCACCGACCCCGCCGTCGTCATCAAGGAGTCGGGCGCCGACATCCTGCGCCTCTGGGTCGCTCTGGTGGACTACGCCGAGGACCAGCGGATCGGGAAGCAGATCCTGCAGACGACGGTCGACGCCTATCGCAAGCTCCGGAACACCGTCCGCTACCTGCTGGGCGCCCTGGCCGGCTTCGACGAGGCCGAGCGCCTGCCGCTGGACCAGATGCCGCCGCTCGAGCGCTTCGTCCTGCACCGGCTGTGGGAGCTCGACGGCCAGGTCCGCCGGGCCTACGCCGAGTACCGCTTCCAGGACGTCGTGCGGCCGGTGCTGGAGTTCTGCTCCAACGACCTCTCGGCCCTCTACTTCGACATCCGCAAGGACAGCCTTTACTGCGACCGCCCCGACGCGGTCCGCCGGCGCGCCGCCCGCACCGTGATGGACGAGGTCTTCGCCCGTTTGACGGCCTGGCTGGCTCCGCTGACGCCCTTCACAATGGAGGAAGCCTGGACGACCCGCTTCCCGGACGCCGGAAGCAACTGCGCGCGGGTCATCCCCGAGACGCCGGACGCCTGGCGCAGCCCGGCCGAGGCCGAGCGCTGGGCCAGCGTCCAGACCGTGCTTGAGGTCGTCAACGAGGCGCTGGAAGCCGCCCGGCGCGACAAGGTCATCGGGGGCGCGCTGGACGCCTGGCCGGTGGTGACTGGGCCCGCGGACGCCTTCGCGCCCTTCGAAGGTCTGGACGCCGCCGAGGTGTTCCGCACCTCCGGCGCCGAACTCGTCGTCGGGGGCGACGTCGTGAGCGTCGAGGTGAAGCCCGCCGACTGGCCGAAGTGCGCCCGCTCCTGGCGGCGCGTGCCGGACGTCGGCTCCGACCCCGCCTATCCGGACCTGAG
>NZ_JBNFOJ010000256.1:0-3935 GCF_057364705.1 Brevundimonas sp. CURTG3B2_SDJG | reverse complement strand
GCTCCAGAGGGGCGGCATCGCCTCGGTGCTGATCGAGGGCGGCGGGCAGGTGGCGGCGTCGTTCCTGCGCGCGGGCTTGGTGGATCGGCTGGAGTGGTTTCCGCGCCCCTATTCTGCTGGGCGGCGAGGGCCGGCCCTGCGTGGCCGCCCTGGCGCTGGCGCGGCTTTTCCGACGCTCCCAAATTCCGGCGTCTTGCGGTCGAGCCTTGCGGTGACGACCTGTGGGAACGCTACGAAAGGATCTGAAGTGTTCACGGGCATCGTCACCGACATCGGCCGCGTCAGAAGGGTCGAACAGACCGCGCGCGACCGCCGCTACGAGATCGAGACCGCCTGGGACACGGCGGGGATCGACCTGGGGGCCTCGATCAGCCATGCGGGCTGCTGCCTGACGGTGACCGAGACCGGGGACGGCTGGTTCGCGGTCGAGGTTTCGGGCGAGACCCTGTCCAAGACCACCCTGGGCGACTGGAAGCCGGGCGACGGGGTCAATCTGGAGCGCGCCGCCAAGCTGGGCGACGAGATGGGCGGCCATGTCGTGTCGGGCCACGTCGACGGTTTGGGCCGCGTCGTCTCGATCACGCCGGAGGTGGGTCCCACCGCATCGAGGTCGAGGCGCCGGCGCCGCTGCACCGCTACATCGCCGCCAAGGGCTCGATCACCGTGGACGGCGTGTCGCTGACGGTGAACGGCGTGGACGGACAGGTCTTCTCGCTGAACATCATCCCCCATACCTGGGATGTGACCACCCTGGGCCGGCTGAAGGCCGGCGACGCGGTCAATCTGGAGATCGACATGCTGGCGCGATATCTCGCGCGGTGGCAGGAGACGGCCTGATGTCAAAGGAACGCACGATGTTGGCGGCCAACATGAACGACAGTCCGATCAGCCCGATCGAGGACATCCTCGAGGACGCCCGCAACGGGCGGCCCTACATCCTGGTGGACGCCGAGGACCGCGAGAACGAGGGCGACATCATCATTCCGGCCCAGTTCGCGACGCCGGACCAGATCAACTTCATGATCAAACAGGCCCGCGGGCTGGTCTGCCTGGCCATGACCGCGGACCGCGCGCGCCAGCTGCGCCTGCCGCCGATGGCCGCCGACAACCGCGAGAGCATGAAGACCGCCTTCACGGTGTCGATCGAGGCCAAGGACGGGGTGACGACCGGGATTTCGGCCGCCGACCGCTCGCGCACCATCCAGGTGGCCACCGACCCGAACAAGGGCGTCGACGACATCGTCACACCAGGCCACATCTTCCCGCTGGTGGCCCGGGACGGCGGTGTGTTGGTCCGCGCCGGCCACACCGAGGCGGCGGTCGACATCAGCCGCATGGCCGGCCTGAACCCGTCAGGCGTGATCTGCGAGATCATCAAGGACGACGGCACCATGGCGCGGATGCCCGACCTGGTGGCGTTCGCCCAGCTGCACGGGCTGAAGATCGGCACCATCGCCGACCTGATCGCCTACCGCCGTCGCACCGAACGGTTCGTCGAGCGGATCATGGACACGCCCTTCGAGAGCGTCCACGGCGGCCCGTTCCGGCTGATGCTCTACAAGAACACCATCGAGGGGAACGAGCACGTCGCCCTGGTCCACGGCAAGATCGAGCCGGGCAAGCCGACCCTGGTGCGCATGCACCAGGTCGATTTCGCCGCCGATTTGCTGGGCCACGTCGAGGCGCGCCAATGCTACATCCCGCAGGCGCTCAAGGCGATCAGCGACCATGACGGCGCCGGTGTCACCGTCTTTCTGCGCGACCCGGACCTGCACGGCCTCGCCGAGCGGCTGGCCGGCGTCGAAAAGCCCAAGGCGTCGACCGCTCGCTGCGCAACTACGGCGTCGGCGCCCAAATCCTGCTGGACCTCGGCGTGCGCGACATGATCGTGATGAGCTCGACGCGCCCCAATCCCACCGCGCTTGAAGGCTACGGCCTGCGCATCGTCGGCTGGCGCGACATGGCCAGTTCTTGGGACGGAGAAGACCCATCGTAAGCGACCCCATCCGCGTCCTCATCGTCGAGGCGCGCTTCTACGACGATCTGGCCGACGCCTTGCTGGACGGGGCCAAGGACGCCCTGCGCGCCCAGGGCGCCGAGTTCGACGTGGTCTCGGTGCCTGGCGCGCTGGAGGTCCCGACCGCCATCGCCATGGCTGACGACGCCGCCCGCCTGCCGACCGCCCCGCGCTACGACGGCTATGTGGCCCTGGGCTGCGTGATCCGCGGCGAGACCTATCATTTCGAGATCGTGTCGGATCAGTCCGCCGCCGGCCTGCGCAACCTGGGCCTCAAGGGAATCGCCATCGGCAACGGCATCCTGACCACCGAGGACGAGGACCAGGCCTGGGCCCGGGCGCGCCGCAGCGAGGGCGACAAGGGCGGCGGCGCGGCGCGCGCGTGCCTGGATCTCATTGCCTTGAGGAAGCGGCTGCGCGTAGGACTGGGCTCGTGACCGAACCCAACAGCCTGCAGTCCGTCCTTGAACAGCTCGCCGAGGCCGAGAAGAGCCGCGCTGAGACCCAACTGAGCGGCCGTCAGCGCCGCGCGCGCACCGTCGCGCGCCTGGCCGCCGTTCAGGCGCTGTACCAGATGGAGCTGGCGGGCGAGGGCGTGGACACGGTCATCACCGAGTTCTCGAACCACCGGTTCGACGCCGACATCGAGGGCGAAGCCCTGGCCGAGGCCGACGAGGCGTATTTCGCCGACATCGTGCGGGGCGTGGTCGAGAAGCAGCGCGAGATCGACGGGGCGGTGAAGGCGCGCCTGGCGTCCAACTGGCGTCTGGAGCGGCTGGATTCGACGCTGCGCGCCCTGCTGCGCGCCGGCGCCTGGGAGCTGCGCGAACGCCAGGACGTGCCGCGCGAGATCGTGATCGACGAGTACGTCGAGCTGGCCAAGGCCTTCTTCGACGACGCCGAGGCCAAGTTCGTCAACGCCGCGCTGGACGGGGTGGCCCGGGACGTGCGGGGCGAAGGGCGCGGCTGACGCGATGCCGGCGATCGATGTCGCGGGCGAGTTCGAGACCATCCGCCGCCTGTTCGCGCCGCTGGCCCATCCCGAATGGGGCAGGGGCCTGCTGGACGACGTCGCGGTGGTGCCCTCCAGAAACGGGTTCGACCTGGTCCTGACCAAGGACGCCATCGTCGAGGGCGTCCATTTCCTGCCGACCGATCCGCTGGACACAGTGGCGAGGAAGCTGCTTCGAGTGAACCTGTCGGATCTGGCGGCCAAGGGGGCCGAGCCGTTCGGCTATCTGCTGTCCTGCCACTGGTCCGAACGCTGCGGCTGGCCGGAGCGGGAAAGCTTCGCCCGGGGGTTGGCGACGGATCAGAAGGCCTTCGGCGTGGCCCTGGTCGGCGGGGATACGGTGGTCACGCCGGGGCCCGCCAGCTTCACCCTGACCGCCCTGGGGTGGGTCCCCAAAGGCCGCGCGGTGGCGCGTGCCGGGGCGCGGCCCGGGGACCTGGTGTTCGTGACCGGCTTCATCGGCGACGGCTGGCTGGGGCTGCAGGCGGTCCAGGGCAAGCTGTCGCTGGAGGCCGAGCGTCTCGCCGCCCTGGCGGACCATTACCGCATGCCGGCTCCGCGCGTGGACTTTCTGGGGCCCGTCCGCGACATGGCCACGGCCTCGATCGACGTGTCGGACGGGCTGATCGCCGACCTGGGCCATCTGGCCGAGGCGGGCCGGGTGGGGATCGAGATCGACCTGGAACTGACGCCGCGTTCGCTGGCGGGCCAGGCCTGGTTCGATGGGCGGGTGGACGAGCAGGCGGCCCTGGAGAAACTGGTCACCGGCGGGGACGATTATGAGATCGCCTTCACCGCCGCGGCCAAGGACGAGGCGGCCTGCGCCGGAGCGCGCGGCGGCACATTCCCCCTGACCCGACTGGGGCCGGGTCGTGGCCGGTCGCGGCGTCGTCGCGCGATTCGCCG
>NZ_JBNFOJ010000255.1:0-3979 GCF_057364705.1 Brevundimonas sp. CURTG3B2_SDJG | reverse complement strand
GGAGTCCGGAACGGCCTGGGCGGGCGACGGGCGGGGACGGGGCCGTTCGTCGGGCAGCAGCGGGCGCGGCTCGATCTCGACGTAGACGACGGTCTCGGGCTCCGGGACCGGGAAGCGGTCCATCTCGATGGCGCGCAGGGCCAGGGTCCCGAGCACCAGGACGTGGGCGGCGACGGACGCGCCGATCAGGACCGGCCTGCGCCAGCGTTCCCGATCCGAAGGCCACACCCACGCCAGCCGCGCCATCGATCCTCCCGATCCGCGAGGGAAGGGACGCGGCCAGCGTGGCGGTATTGGGGCGGAGTCTGTTCGCGGCGCCCGCCGCCCTCCCGGCGAGACGGCCCTTGACCTTCGCGCCTCTCGCGCGTAGAAGCCGCGCACTTTCGAGAAGGTCGTCTTCGGACGGTCTCCGCGATCGCGACAATCGAGCGTACGGGCTGTGCCCGCCGGAACGTCCAAAGCGCGCGTTCCGGCTTTTGCGTTTTGTCGCGGGACCGGCTCGGAACCTCACCCGAGGACGCGACGTCGCCGTCCGAAAAGAAGGCTCACCGGGCGCTCCGGCCGAAAGGCACACGCCCCCATCGAATAGAAGAGACGAGTACTCGATGCCGACTATCAACCAGCTGATCCGCAAGCCGCGCGCGCCCAAGCCGGTCCGCAACAAGGTCCCGGCCCTGAAGGGCTGCCCGCAGCGCCGCGGCGTCTGCACCCGCGTGTACACCACGACCCCGAAGAAGCCGAACTCGGCTCTGCGTAAGGTCGCCAAGGTCCGCCTGACCACCGGCATCGAAGCCGTGTGCTACATCCCCGGCGAAGGCCACAATCTGCAGGAGCACTCGGTGGTCCTGATCCGCGGCGGCCGCGTCAAGGACTTGCCCGGCGTCCGCTACCACATCCTGCGCGGCGTGCTGGACACGCAAGGCGTCAAGGACCGCAAGCAGCGCCGTTCGCACTACGGCGCCAAGCGTCCGAAGTAAGCGACCCGCCCCTTCCATTCGCCGGCCCACTTTCCAGATCAGGGCCGGCCGCACGACACGTCTTTAGAAGGCCAAGCCCATGTCCCGTCGTCACCGCGCCCAGAAGCGTGAAGTCCTGCCGGATCCCAAGTTCGGCGACCTGATCGTCACCAAGTTCATGAACTACGTCATGTACGAGGGCAAAAAGGCCGTGGCCGAGAACATCGTCTACGGCGCGTTCGACATCCTGGCCGAGAAGAAGAAGGACCAAGAGCCGGTCGCGACCTTCCACTCGGCGCTGGACAACGTCGCCCCGTCGGTCGAAGTCCGGTCGCGTCGCGTCGGCGGCGCCACCTACCAGGTGCCGGTCGAGGTCCGCCCGGACCGTCGCCGCGCCCTGGCCATCCGCTGGCTGGTCAACGCCGCGCGCAACCGCGGCGAAAACACGATGACGGAAAAGCTGGCCGCCGAGCTGCTGGACGCCTCGAACAACCGCGGCACCGCGGTCAAGAAGCGCGAAGACACCCACAAGATGGCCGAAGCCAACCGCGCCTTCAGCCACTACCGCTGGTAACGCCTTCAAGGAACCGCCCTTCTTTCAAGGAAGAATGGGGGTTCCTATCTAACGACTATCAGGCGCGGGCGGTTTGAGCTAAATCGCCCGCGCTCGCTTATCCGAACATTCCCGAGGCGTCCCGAAAGCGGCGCCGCATTGACCGCAAGGCACGCTCCCATGCCCCGCACGCATAAAATCGAAGACTACCGCAACTTCGGCATCATGGCGCACATCGACGCCGGCAAGACGACGACGACCGAGCGGATCCTGTACTACACCGGCAAGTCCCATAAGATCGGCGAAGTCCACGACGGCGCCGCCACCATGGACTGGATGGACCAGGAGCAGGAACGCGGCATCACCATCACGTCGGCCGCGACGACCGCCTTCTGGCGCGAAAAGCGCCTGAACATCATCGACACCCCCGGACACGTGGACTTCACCATCGAAGTCGAGCGCTCGCTGCGCGTGCTGGACGGCGCCGTGACCGTGCTGGACGGCAACGCCGGCGTCGAGCCGCAGACCGAGACCGTCTGGCGTCAGGCCGACAAATACAAGGTTCCGCGCATCGTCTTCGTCAACAAGATGGACAAGATCGGCGCCGACTTCGACAAGTCGGTCGAGTCGATCCGCGACCGCCTGGGCGCCAAGGCCGTGCCGATCCAGTTCCCGATCGGTTCGGAAAGCTCGCTGTCGGGCCTGGTCGACCTGGTCCGCATGACCGCCGTGGTCTGGGACAACGACGGCCTGGGCGCCTCCTACAAGGACGCGCCGATCCCGGCCGACCTGGTCGACAAGGCCAACGAAGCCCGCCAGTACCTGATCGACAACGCCGTCGAGCTGGATGACGAGGCGATGGAAGCCTACCTCGAGGGCAACGAACCCTCGGAAGAGACCATCAAGAAGTGCATCCGCAAGGCCGTTCTGACGGGCGCCTTCTATCCGATCCTGTGCGGCTCGGCCTTCAAGAACAAGGGCGTGCAGACGCTGCTGGACGCCGTCGTCGACTACCTGCCGTCGCCGGTGGACATCCCGCCGACCCCGGGCATCGACTTCAAGACGGAAGAGCCGATCGTCCGCAAGGCGTCGGACGACGAGCCCCTGTCGGTCCTCGCCTTCAAGATCATGGACGACCCGTTCGTCGGCTCGCTGACCTTCTGCCGCCTGTACTCGGGCAAGATGGAGACCGGCATGTCGCTGCTGAACTCCAGCCGCGACAAGAAGGAACGCGTCGGCCGCATGCTGCAGATGCACTCGAACAACCGCGAGGACATCAAGGAAGCCTACGCCGGCGACATCGTCGCCCTGGCCGGCCTGAAGGAGACCCGCACCGGCGACACCCTGTGCGATCCCCTGAAGTCGCCCGTCATCCTGGAGAAGATGGAGTTCCGGCGCCGGTCATCGAGATCGCCGTCGAGCCGAAGTCCAAGGCCGACCAGGAAAAGCTGGGCGTCGCCCTGCAGAAGCTGGCCTCGGAAGACCCGTCCTTCACCGTCTCGACCGACCACGAGTCGGGCCAGACGATCCTGAAGGGCATGGGCGAACTGCACCTGGACATCAAGATCGACATCCTGAAGCGGACCTACAAGGTCGACGCCAACATCGGCGCGCCTCAGGTCGCGTATCGTGAATCGCTGGGCCGCAAGGTCGACATCGACTACACGCACAAGAAGCAGACCGGCGGCACGGGCCAGTTCGCCCGCGTGATGATCACCTTCGAGCCGGGCGAACCCGGCTCGGGCTTCGTGTTCGAAAGCGCGATCGTCGGCGGCGCGGTGCCCAAGGAATACATCCCGGGCGTCGAGAAGGGCCTGGAGTCGGTCAAGGAAGGCGGTCTGCTGGCCGGCTTCCCGCTGATCGACTTCAAGGCGACCCTGACGGACGGCAAGTTCCACGACGTCGACTCGTCGGTCCTGGCCTTCGAAATCGCGGCCCGCGCCGCGTTCCGCGAACTGAAGGAGAAGGGCGCGCCCAAGCTGCTCGAGCCGATCATGGCTGTGGAAGTCGTGACCCCCGAGGAATACCTCGGCTCGGTCATCGGCGACCTGAACGGCCGTCGCGGCATGATCCAGGGGCAGGACATGCGCGGCAACGCCGTCGTCGTGAACGCCTTCGTGCCGCTGGCCAACATGTTCGGCTATGTGAACACGCTGCGCGGCATGTCGCAGGGCCGCGCCCAGTTCACCATGCAGTACGACCACTACGATCCGGTGCCGCAACACGTCGCCGACGAAGTGATCAAGAAGTATTCCGCCTAACCCAACCAAATCCCGGCGGGCCTCAAAGCCCGCCGGACCCCTGAAAAACTAGGACCAAGCCCCCTGTTCAGGGGACGGAGAGAAGAGAATGGCCAAGGAAAAGTTCGAACGCACGAAGCCGCACTGCAACATCGGCACGATCGGTCACGTTGACCACGGCAAGACGACGCTGACGGCGGCGATCACGATGACGCTGGCGAAGGCGGGTG
>NZ_JBNFOJ010000254.1:0-3999 GCF_057364705.1 Brevundimonas sp. CURTG3B2_SDJG | reverse complement strand
AGGTCGGTCTCCTGGCCCCGGAGGCCCTGAGGCGACGCCCAGGGCGGCCTCGGCGCGCCCGGCGGCGGCGTTCAGGTCGGTGACGGCCGAGGCGAAGGCCAGTTGGCCGGCGCGCAGCGCGCTGAGCTTCTTCTCCAGGCGGACGCCGTATCCCAGCGCCGCGACCAGCAGCAGCATCAGCACGCCGTCGAGGATCATTCCGGTCATCAGCGTCTTCCCTTGGCCAGGCTCGAGGCCGCTTCGATGTTCACCGGGGCCTCGACCCGCACCGCGATGTGCTGGCCCTTGCGGCCCATGCGCCCCACGGTCAGCGGGATCGACCCGGCCCGGACCGAGATTTCGGAATCGGGGGTGGCGTTCAGCATCAGGGTGTCCCCGACCTTGAAGTTCAGAACCTGCGACAGCGGCAGCTGCTGCTCGTCCAGGACCGCGCGCACCTCGGTCTCGGTGGTCCAGAGCTCGGTGGCCAGGTGGCCTTCCCAGATGTTGTCGCGGCCGAACTTCTCGCCCATGAACTGCTGCAGCAGCATCTTCCGGATGGGCTCGAGCGTGGCGTAGGGCAGCAGCAGCTCGATGCGCCCTCCCCGGTCCTCCATGTCGATGCGCAGCTTGACCAGGATGGCCGCATTGGCGGGACGCGCGATGGCGGCGAAGCGCGGGTTGGTCTCCAGCCGATCCAGGTTGAAGTGAACGGGCGTCAGGGGCTCGAAGGCGGCGCGGGCGTCGGCCAGCACCACCTCCACCATCCGCTGGACCAGCACCCGTTCGATGGTGGTGTAGGGCCGCCCCTCGATGCGCAGGGCCGCGGTGCCGCGACGGCCGCCCAGCAACACGTCGACGATCGAGTAGATCAGGTTCGAGTCGACCGTCAGCAGGCCGTAGTTGTCCAGCTCCTCGGCCCGGAACACCGCCAGGATCGCCGGCAGCGGGATGGAGTTCAGGTAGTCGCCGAAGCGGATGGACGAGATGTTATCCAGGCTCACCTCGACGTTGTCCGAGGTGAAGTTGCGCAGAGACGTCGTCATCAGCCGCACCAGGCGGTCGAAGACGATCTCGAGCATCGGCAGGCGCTCGTAGGACACCAGCGCCGAGTTGATGATCGCCCGGATGCCCGAACGCTCAGAGCCGTCGTCCTCGCCCAGGTCGAAGCCCAGGAGGCTGTCGATCTCGTCCTGGTTCAGGACCCGCTCGGACACCGCCGGGCGATCGTCGACAACGTCCGGCTCGGCGAAGGGATCGGGGCTTTCGGCGAAGGCGGCGTCGGTCATCCGCTACTGCACCAGCATTTCTTCGATCAGCACGGCGTCGACCTTGCCCGGGGCGGCGATCAGGTTGACCCGGCGCAGGATCTCGGCGCGCAGCTGAAAGCTTCCGGCCGAGCCGGCCAGGTCCTCGGGCCGCAGTTCGCGCAGGAACCCCTGGAACATGTCCTGCATCCGCGGCATCTCGGCCTGCAGGTGCTCGGCCAGGGCCGCGTCCTTCATCTCCAGGGTGAGCTTCAGCTTGAGGAAGGTCGGACGCCCCTCGGCGCCCTGAATGTTCACCACCATGTCCGGCAGGGTGTAGAAGGTCACGCCGTCCGGCCCTTCGGAGATGACGCCCAGAGAGGCGTCGGCCGCCGCGTCGCCGCCGCCATGCCCGCCGCCCTTCTTCTCGCCCTTCTTGGCGTGGCCCTTTTCGGCGCCGTGGCCGCCGGCCTCGGCCGAGGCGGCCTTGGGCTGCATCAGCAGGAAGGCCGCGCCTCCGCCACCGCCCAGCAGGACCAGGGCGGCGGGGATGACGATGAACAACAGGGGCAGCTTCTTCTTGGCGGGCGGAGCCTCGCCGTCTTCGGGAGCATGCCCGTGCGCGACGGCGAGCTGGGTCGCCTCGTCGCCCGCGGGCGCCGCCTCCCCCTTCTTCTTGCCGAATTTGAACATGCGCCGAGCCCCGAGAATCTCCAGTCCCATTCGAGCTGTTTTTGGTTAACGTAGCCGTTTAGAACCGGCAAATCCTGCCGGGCGCCCGCGCGCCCGATCGCCCCAAAGCCCCGCCGTCACTGGGTTAACCCTGTTGGCACGCCCGTTGCGAAGAGGCGGTGCGAAAGGAGCCGCCCGTGGAAAACGCCGCCTACGTCGGACTGTCACGCCAGATGACCCTGCGCCGCGAACTGGATGTCGTGGCCAACAACATCGCCAATGCGGACACCAACGGCTTCAAGGTCGAGCAGCTGCTGGTCGGCGCCGAGGTCGGCGAGCGCGCGCGCAACGCCTTCGTCCGCCCAGGCGTCAGCTTCGTGCTGGATAACGGCGTGGGGCGCGACTATGGCCAGGGCGCGCTGGAGCAGACCGGCCGGATCCTGGACTTCGCCATCGAGGGCGAAGGCGCCTTCTTCAAGCTGCGCGACGGGGCGGGCGAGGCCTACACCCGCGACGGAGCCTTCACCCTGGACGCCGAAGGCCGCCTGACCACCCAGGGCGGCCACGCCGTGCTGGGCGACGGCGGCGAGATCGTCCTGGACCCCGAACTGGGCGAGCCCTCGGTCGGCCCCGACGGCACGATTAGCCAGGACGGCCAGCTGGTCGGCCGGCTGTCCGTGGTCCGTTTCGACACCCTGGGCGCGCTCGAGAAGGGCGGCGACGGCCTGTACCGAAACGCCTCCAACGCCCCCGCCCAGGAAGCCCCGGACGCCCGCGTGCGCCAGGGCATGCTGGAGGGCTCCAACGTCAATCCGATCCTCGAGATCACCAACCTGATCGAGATCCAGCGCGCCTACGAGAGCGTGACCCGGATGATCGAGAACAACACCGACCTGTCCCGGCGCGCCGTCGAGCGCCTGGGCCGGGTCTCGTAAGGGAGCACTGAGACATGCGCGCGCTGAGAACCGCCGCCTCGGGCATGGCCGCCCAGCAGCTGAACGTGGAGGTCATCTCCAACAACATCGCGAACATGAATACGGTGGGCTACAAACGCCAACGGGCCGAGTTCCAGGACCTGCTGTACCAGAACGTCGAGCGGATGGGCGCGCAGTCGTCCACCCAGGGCACCGTCGTTCCCACCGGCATCCAGATCGGCGCGGGGGTCAAGGCCGGCGCGGTCTATCGCGTCACCGAACAGGGCACGCCCACCAACACCGGCGGCCGGTACGACATGGCCATCGACGGCAAGGGCTATTTCCAGATCCTGATGCCCTCGGGCGAGACGGCCTACACGCGCGCCGGCAACTTCGCCGTCAACGGCGAGGGCCAGTTGGTCACCGACGACGGCTATGCGGTGCAGCCGAACATCTCGATCCCGCAGGACGCCATCGACGTCTCGGTGTCCAAGTCCGGCCAGGTGCAGGTCATCACCGCCGGCCAGACCGAACCCGCCATCGTCGGCCAGCTGGAGCTGGCGACCTTCTTCAACGAGGCCGGCCTGGAAGCCATCGGCGACAACCTGCTGCTTGAGACCACCGCCTCGGGCGCCGCCAACATCGGCACGCCGGGCGAGGTCGGCTTCGGCGAGATCCTGCACAAGTTCACCGAGGCCTCGAACGTCGACGCGGTCTCCGAGATCAGCGCCCTGATCGTCGCCCAGCGCGCCTACGAGATGAACTCCAAGGTGATCACCACCGCCGATCAGATGCTGTCGGTCAGCGCGCAGGTGAAGTCGTGATGAGCCCAATCTTTCCGCTCATCCCCGCGAAGGCGGGGACCCAGACCTTTGGACGGATGGTGTGGAAGTCGGCACGCCACCGCCCATCCCCAGGTTTGGCGCTCCGGCGAAAGAACTGGGTCCCCGCCTTCGCGGGGATGAGCGGAGCTTTCGTGGTGTTCGCCGCTTCCGCCGCCCTGGCCGGTCCGGTGGCGTTGAAGGCCAATCCCGTCGATGACGACGCCGCGTCACCCTGGGCGACATCTTCGACGGCGCCGGCGCCGCCGCCGGGGTCCGTCGTGGGCCAGCGCGTCGGCCCCTCGGTGGTGTTCGAGGCCGGCCAGTTGCAGAGCCTGGCGCCGTCAATCGGGGCTGGACTGGGCA
>NZ_JBNFOJ010000253.1:0-4020 GCF_057364705.1 Brevundimonas sp. CURTG3B2_SDJG | reverse complement strand
CGGTCGGCGGGCGGCCGCGGCGGCGCGGCCTGATCGTCCTGACCGACGAACGGGCGGGCGAGGGGCGTCCGCTGATCCCGATGATCCTGGCCGTCGCCGCCGTCCATGGGCGGCTGGTGGACGAGGGTCTGCGCACCTACTGCTCGCTGGTGGTCCGCTCGGCCGAGGCGATCGACGCCCACGCCTTCGCCGTCCTGGTCGGCTGCGGGGCCACGGCGGTCAACGCCTGGCTGGCGCAGGAGAGCTTCCTGGATCGGCTGGAGGGCGGGCGCTATCCGGGCCTGAGCCTGCGCGACGCCTGCCTGAATCATAAAGCCGCGGTCGAGGCCGGGCTGATGAAGATCCTGGCCAAGAAGGGCATCTCGGTCATCTCGGCCTATCGCGGCGCCTGCGAGTTCGAGGCGCTGGGCCTGAGCCGCGCCCTGGTGGCGGAGTTCTTCCCGGGCATGACCTCGCGCATCTCGGGCGTCGGCCTAGCCGGCATCGAGGGGCAGGCGGTGGCGCGGGCGCGACGCGCCTTCGCCTCGGACCGGGCGTCCCTGCGCATCGGGGGCGCGCATCGGATCCGGGCCGGCGAGGAGACCCACGCCTGGGACGCCGAGATGATCCACCGGCTCCAGGACGCGACCACCCGCAATGACTACAGGCGCTTCAAGGCCTACAGCCGCCGGGCCCGCGAGCTGCCGGCGGTGGCGCTGCGCGACCTGCTGGATTTCCGCGAGGCGACGCCGATCCCGATCGAGGAGATCGAGAGCGTCAACGAGATCCGCAAGCGCTTCGTCACCCCCGGCATGTCGCTGGGCGCCCTCAGTCCTGAGGCGCACGAGACGCTGAACATCGCCATGAACCGCATCGGCGCCCGCTCGGTCTCGGGCGAGGGCGGCGAGGATCCCGAGCGCTACACGCCGCGCCCGAACGGCGACAACCCGAACTCGGCGGTCAAGCAGATCGCATCCGGCCGCTTCGGCGTCACGGCCGAATACCTGAACCAGTGCCGCGAGATCGAGATCAAGGTGGCCCAGGGCGCCAAGCCGGGCGAGGGCGGCCAATTGCCCGGCTTCAAGGTCACCGAGTTCATCGCCCGCATGCGCCACTCTACGCCGGGCGTGGGCCTGATCTCGCCGCCGCCCCACCACGACATCTATTCCATCGAGGACCTGGCCCAGCTCATCTACGACCTGAAGCAGATCAATCCGGACGCCCGCGTGACGGTCAAGTTGGTCGCCCAGTCCGGCATCGGCGCGGTGGCCGCGGGCGTCGCCAAGGCCAAGGCGGACATCATCCTGATCGCCGGCCACAACGGCGGCACCGGCGCTTCGGCGCTGGCGTCCATCAAGCACGCCGGGATGCCGTGGGAGCTGGGCCTGTCGGAAGCCCACCAGGTGCTGAGCCTGAACGGCCTGCGCGGCCACGTGCGCCTGCGCACCGATGGCGGCGTGCGCACCGGCCGCGACGTGGTCATCGCCGCCATGCTGGGCGCCGAGGAGTTCGGCATCGGCACGGCGTCGCTGATCGCCGTCGGCTGCCTGATGGTCCGCCAGTGCCACTCCAACACCTGTCCGGTCGGCGTCTGCGTCCAGGACGAGCGCCTGCGCGCCATGTTCACCGGCACGCCCGAGAAGGTGGTCAACCTGTTCAGCTTCATCGCCGAGGAGACGCGCGAGATTCTGGCGTCGCTGGGTCTGCGCTCGCTGGACGAGGCGGTGGGCCGCACCGACCTGCTACGCCAGGTGTCGCGCGGCGGCGCCCAGCTGGACGATCTGGACCTGAACCCGCTGCTGGTGCGGGTGGGCGAGGGGGAAGGCGGCCGCCCGGCCGAGGCGCCGCGCAACGCCGTGCCCGACGCTCTGGACGCCCAGATCGTTCGCGACGCCACGCCCTTCCTGGAGCGGCGCGAGAAGATGCAACTGACCTATTCGGTGGCCAACACCCAGCGGACCATCGGCACGCGGCTGTCCTCGCACATCGTGCGCAAATACGGGTCAGGCCTGCCCGATGGCCACCTGACGCTGAACCTGCGCGGCGCAGCCGGCCAGTCGCTGGCCGCCTGGGGCGTCAAGGGCCTGCGCATTGAGTTGGACGGCGAGGCCAACGACTATGTCGGCAAGGGCCTGTCCGGAGCCGAGGTGGTGGTCCGGCCTCCGAACTGGCAGGCGGGCGCCGCCGTCATCGGCAACACCTGTCTGTACGGCGCCACCAGCGGCAGGCTGTTCGCGGCGGGCGCGGCGGGCGAGCGTTTCGCGGTCCGCAACTCGGGCGCCACCGCCGTGGTTGAGGGCGTCGGCGCTCACGGCTGCGAATACATGACCGGCGGCGCGGTAGTGATCCTGGGGACCACCGGCTGGAATTTCGGCGCCGGCATGTCCGGCGGCGAAGCCTTCATCCACGACCCCGAGGGCGAGGCGCACCTGCGGCTGAACACGGCGTCTGTCGTCTCAGGGGTGGTGATGGGCGAAGCGGCGGAACGCCTCCGCGTCCTGGTGGCCCGGCATGCGGCGGAGACCGGTTCGCCGCTGGCGGGCCGGCTGCTGGAGACCTGGGCGGCGGCGGTGACGAACTTCCGGCACGTGCTGCCGCGGGAGGAGGCCTGGGCGGTCACCGCGAAGCGGGCGTGACGCCACGCGATAGCACATGATCGGTCTGAGCCGTCGCTGACGCAAAGCTCTGAACGAGATCCGATGAACGCTGATACTGGTTTCGCGAAACAACTCAACCTATCCTGGTTCGACGCCCGGAATGAGGGCGAAGCTGGGGAGCGCCATGAGCCGGTTCACGATCACCGTCGTCAACAAGTCGAGTTCGACGCAGGACTTCTTTCTCTTTCAGGAACCCGTCCAGTTCATGGGCAGTCGGGCCTACAGCAACAGCCTAGGGACCCACAGCCTGACATCCGGCGCGACCGCCGTCTTCGACGTCGGACGACAGCTCCACGCCTGCGTGCAGGACGGAGGCGCGAACAGGCCCCAGGTCGGTCAGCCCTCGGGCCATAATCATGCAGCCCAACCGGTCGACCTGGCTCCCGGCGCGGCCGCGGCGACGGCGTCGGTTCCCCCTGGCATGTCGTATCGGCAAACCCATCCGGGCATGCAGCCGGGAACCTTCCGGATCATCACTCAGGCCTATCAGCCTCACATCCGCGCCAACATCGGCTTGGCGGTCGAGGTCAACGGACGCCTAGTGCTGTCCAGCTTCGTCGAAGGCATGCCCAACTATGTGATCGACGGCAGGCCCTTCTCCAAATTCTACATCCAGGCGGGCGGCTTCAGGGCGGGCGAAGTCATCGACTTCGGGGCGGCGAGCAACGGAGCGGCGGCGTGCGACTTCAGCGGCGGGCGGACCGGGGCGGAGGTGACCCTCGGCGGGGCGCGGGAATGGATCGTCGCGATGCGCTGATCGAGCCTCGGGCCTCGGCATAAAAAGGGGAGGCCTCTCGACCTCCCCTTCGTCATTCCAGCTTGCCGGAAAGCCTCAGGCCTCAGCGCCCCATCCACCCGCCAGCGCCTTGAACAGGGCGATCTGGTAGGTGGTGACCAGGGCTTCGGACGCCGCCAGCTGGGCGTCGGCCGACGCCAGGGTGCGCTCGGCGTCCAGGACCGTCAGGAAGCTGTCGGCCCCCGCGTCGAAACGCAGGCGTGACAGGCGGGCGGCGTTGGCGGCCTGGTCGCGGGCGGACCGGAGCGCCGTGCGGCGGTCCAGTTCGTTGGCGTAGTTGGCCAGGGCCGTCTCGGTTTCCTGAAGCGCCACCAGGACGGTCTGGTCGAAGGTGGCCAGGGCCGCATCGGACGCCGCGCTGGCCTGTTCGATCCGCGCGCGGGCGGCGAACACGTTCGGGAACGACCAGCTGATCAGCGGGCCGAACGAGAAGCGGAAGTTCTCGTTGTCGCCGAGCGCATCGGCGTCGGCCGCCGTGGCTCCCAGCGATCCGCCCAGGCTGATGCGCGGGTAGAGGTCGGCCGTGGCCACGTTCACCCGCGCCGCGGCGGCGGCCAGGTTGCGTTCGGCCTGGCGCACGTCGGGGCG
>NZ_JBNFOJ010000252.1:0-4022 GCF_057364705.1 Brevundimonas sp. CURTG3B2_SDJG | reverse complement strand
GGCCTGGGCTTCGCCTTGACCGGCGCGTTGGGGGCCGCGCTGGCGCTGGGCTCGAAGCGGGGCGGGCTGCTGATCGCGGTCGTCGTCCTGCCCCTGTTCATTCGCCGGCGGTGTTCGGGGGCCGGCGCGCTGGAGCGGGGCGATGAACGGCCTGTCGCCCGCGCCGGCGCTGGCGCTTCTGGCCGCCTATGTCCTGTTCGCGGCGGTGATCACGCCCTTCGCGGGCGCGGCGGCGATCCGCAACGCCCAAGGGTAGGCCGGTCTAGTTCAGGGTCCGGACCCAGGCGGCCAGGGCGGCGTCGTCGCCGAGGTCGCCGTCGTAGACGTGAACCGGGCGCTGCGGCTCGTTGTTGCCGCGGGCCCGGCCGCGCCAGACCTTCATGGGAAGGGCCATGGTCGCCAGGCCGCTGGGCAGATCCAGGCCGCGGACGTCCATATAGACGGTGTCGGCCGAGGTCTCGCGCCCGATCTGGATCGCTCCGGCCGCCTTCCATGTGTCGACCGCGTCCAGGCAGGCCGAGGCGCAGCCGGGATCGGTCAGCACATAGACGGGGCCGCGCACCAGCTGCGCCGGGTCCGGACCTTCCAGGGGCGCGCGGGGGGGAGGCGGCGTCGCGCCAGTAGGGCTGGCCGGCGGCGCGGGCCTGGGTCATCCCGTCGACGATCTCGCGCGCCCAGTTGATGCGCTGCGCGCTCTCGCCGGCGGCGGTCCATTCGTCCAGGTAGCCCTGGATCGCCGTCAGATTGGCCTCGGAGGCGCGCCACTCGATGGCCTCGATGGGCGGGGTGTTGTGGGCCCGGATCCAGTCGGCGCCCCAGAGGGTCGCGGCCAGGTTCGAGCTCCAGTGCGAGGAGCCGCCCCCGTTGCCGCGCAGGTCCAGCACCACATAGGGGGCGGCGCGCAGGTCGGCCTGCTTCGATTCGGCCTCGGCCAGCAGGGCGGTCAGGGCCTTGTGGGCCTCTCCGGCGGGATCGCCGTCGAACGAAGGCATCGACAGCCAGAAGCCGCCGTCGTCCAGCGCGCGCAGGCCGAACTCCGGGCTGGCGCGGCGGCCGATCCGCTCGCGCCGCGCGGACAGGTCGGCCGGATCGACGTCGCGCCAGGACAGGGCGTAGGTCCGGGTCCGGCCCTCGCTTTCGAACCGGCACTCGCGCATCTCCGGGACCCACGGATTGGAAGCGTTCAGGAACAGCCAGTCACCGAGAAGGGCGTGCTGGGATTCCAGGAACCAGCGGCCCCGAAAGGCTCCGATCCGCTGCTCGGCCAGGCGATCGGCCGCCACGCCGTCGCAGTCGATCAGTTTCGCGCCGAGGGGCGGAACGGAGGCGTCGGCCTCATCTCGGTCGGCCACGACCTGATCGGCGCCGCGATAGACGGTCAGGACGCCCGGCCAGCGGGTCGGGAAGCCGTTCCGGGTCTGAACCCCGATCTGCAGATGGCCGTCGTCGAAGCTGGCGACGTAGGACCGCATCGCCCACCACCAACCGCCGGCGCTGGTCGTGGTCTTGGCCCGCTCCAGCGCCACCGCCAGACCATCATCGACCTTGGCGCGGAAGCCGGGGTTCAGAGCATCGTAGACGCCCGGATGACTGTCGATGACGATGTCATGCAGAGCCGTGGCGTCCCGGACCAGGGCCGCGGACCAGTCTCGAGACTCGCTCATCCACGCATCGAAAGGCGAGGCCGCGGGTGCGGCGGAGGGCGTCTGGGCCAGCGCAGGGCCGGCCGAAACAGTCGTCAGAAGCGCGATCGCGACGGCGGCTTCATAGGCGTTTCCCATTTTCCGCCTCAAGCGCTACCGGAGCGACCGCCGCTCCGCCACTTAAGCCTTGGTAAGGAAACCCCGCCTCAGGCCTTCTTGACGAACTCCGTCCGGAGCACCAGGCCGCGCACCTTCTCGACGTTGGCCTCGATCTCGTCCGGATCGCCGGTCAGGCGGATGTTCTTCACCAGCGTCCCGCGTTTCAGCGTCACGCCGCCGGAACCCTTGACCTTGAGGTCCTTGATCAGGGTCACGCTGTCGCCGTCGGCCAACAGATTGCCGTTGGAATCCTTGGTCGGGTCGTCTGTCATGGCGGGCTCCTTAAGTCCGGCGCGACGCTCTAGCACACGTCGCCGGCCAAGCCTCAAGTAGCGCAAACCGCGATAGGCCACTAAAGAGCGCCGATCATGTTCGGCCTCGCCAATCCCGACCGGTTCCTGCGCTTCACCCGCCCGCTGACGCCGGTGCTGTGGGCGGCGGCCGTCCTGCTGCTGGCGGTCGGGATCTGGCTGTCGTTCACCGCGCCCGAGGATTACCAGCAGGGCGACACCGTGCGGATCATGTTCGTGCATGTGCCGGCCGCCTCGCTGGGGCTGATCGCCTATGGCGCCCTGGGTGTCTCGAGCTTCTTCGCCCTGGTCTTCCGTCACGCCCTGGCCGACGCCGCCGCCCGGCCGCGGCCCTGCCCGGCGCCGCCTTCACCGCCCTGGCGCTGGTCACCGGCAGCCTGTGGGGCAAGCCGATGTGGGGCGCGTGGTGGGCGTGGGGCGACGCCCGGCTGATGTCGGTGCTGATCCTGTTCCTCTTCTACCTGGGCTACATGGCGCTGCGCGCCTCGATCGACGACGAGCAGAAGGCCGCCCGCGCCGCGGCGGTGCTGGGCCTGGTGGGCCTGATCAACCTGCCGATCGTGAAATTCTCGGTCGACTGGTGGAACACCCTGCACCAGCCCGCCTCGCTGGTCCGCATGGGCGGGCCCTCGATGAGCGAGGTCTTCCTGACGCCTCTGCTGACGATGATGACGGCGTACGGCGTGCTGTTCCTGGCTCTATGGCTGACCGCCATCCGCACCGAGATCGTGCGCCGCCGCGTCGTCGCGGCCCGCGCGCGCAAGGCCCTGGAGGCCTGATGATGATCGACCTGGACATGGGGAAATACGCCGCCTTCGTCTGGCCCGCCTGGGGGATCAGCGCCCTGGTCCTGACCGCGCTGGCGGGACGCGCCCTGATCGCCGCCCGTCGGTGGTCGGCGGAGCTGAAGCGGCTGGAGACCTCGGCCGCCGGCGGAGCCCGCGCGTGAACCGCTGGTTCGCCCTGATCCCGCTGGTCGTTCTGGTCGCCCTGGCCGCCTTGTTCGTCGGCTGGTCGCTGAAGCGCGATCCTTCGGTGAAGCCCGACGCCCTGGTCGGCCGCGCCGTGCCGGAAACCGTCCTGCCGATGCTGACCGGCGACGAGCCGGGGCCGGGGCATGTCGACCTGAAGACCGCCGGGGTCGGCAAGCCGATGCTGATCAACGTCTTCGCCAGCTGGTGCGCGCCCTGCCGGATCGAGCACCCCCGGCTGATGGCCCTGAAGGCCCAAGGCGTGGCCGTGGTCGGCGTGGCGTGGAAGGACGATCCGATCGCCACCCGCGCGTTCCTGGACGAGCTGGGCGATCCCTATTCCATGGTGCTGGTCCGACGCCGAGGGCCGGGCCGGCCTGGACCTGGGCATCACCGGCGCGCCGGAGACCTTCGCCGTGGACGCCATGGGGCGGGTCGTGGCCAAGTCGTCCGGCCCCCTGCTGGACGACGCCGAGGTCGAGCGGCTGGTCGCCGCCATGCAGGCGCCGCCGCGTCCGCTGCCCACGGCAACGAGCCGGTAGGGCCCGCTGACCCGGCGAAGCCGGAAGCAAGGCGCGGGCCCGCCGACCGTAGCTTCATCACGAAGGACACGAAGAAGATAAGGACACAAAGGACACGACGGGACCGAGCGCGGCTCCGCTCTCGTCGTGCCCTTCGTGAGTCCTTCGTGTCCTTCGTGATAAACCAGCCGGGCCTGGCTTCACCCAGGAGCGGTTCCGATTGCGCTACGCGCAGGCCGTCGAACGGGCGTTAACCCATTTCCGACGGGTTTCATTAACCCTGTCGGCATGAGCGCGATTCGTCCTCCCGTCCCGTCGCCCTGTTTCCGGCCCAGGCCCCGGCTTCGCCGGCGCGCGCGGCGCGATCCGACTTCTTTCGCGCCGCCCTGGATGGCGTGGGACGCGGCGGCGCCCGTG
>NZ_JBNFOJ010000251.1:0-4034 GCF_057364705.1 Brevundimonas sp. CURTG3B2_SDJG | reverse complement strand
GGCTGCTGGGCCGCCGGCGGGGTCTGGGCGCCGCCGACGCCCGGGGCGCCAGTCAGGGTCAGCGCCAGCGTCGCCGCTGCAAGCGTTCTGATCATGCTCATTCGTTCGGTCTCGCCGTATAGAAGGTCCCGCGGATCTTGTTCTCGCCGGATCCCTTGAACTCGATGCGCTCGCCCTGGTCCCGGATCACATAGGACGAAGCGGAGATGGCGCCAAGCGGACCGGAACCCTGGATCCCGCGGTTGCCCGTCACGATCCCGGTGGAGGTGTCCACCACCGCCTCGGGCGTCACCAGCGTCATGCCCGAGCCGCCGTCCGAAATGCGCACGTTGGGGCCGATGGTCACGGTCTTGGCGGCTTCGTCGTAGGTTCCCCCGTCGGCGGTCAAGGTCGTCACCTTGCGCCCGCCCAGGTTCAGCTTCAGCGCGGGGCCTACCAGGCGGAACCGGCCGGTCCGGGCGTCGCGCACCGCGCCCTCGGCCCCGATCACGAAGCTGCGGCCCTCGGCGTCCTGGCCGTGGAACATGGGGTTGTCCAGGCGCACCTCGCGGCTGGTCCCGGCCTTGCGCTCGACGTCCGACATCACGCTGCGCAGCACGATCCAGCTGACCGTCCCGCCGGCCAGGACGATCAGGACCACCGGCAGGATGCGCCGCGCCAGTTGCACCCGCCGCGACCGCGCGCGGAAGCCTTGGCCGTCGCGGCGACGCGGCCTCGTCCTCGGCGACGCGGGTTCGAAGGGCTTCGCGTCATCGGGCCGACCGGTCAGCATCGGGCGAAGATGGTCCATCTCGTCCCATCCGGCCAGGTCCAGGGCGGATCGGACGGGCAGGAAGTCGAAGCAGCGCCGCGCCAGTTCGGTGCGGCCCTCGCGCTCCAGCATCTCGTCCAGCCTGGCCTTCACCGCGTGCAGGTACAGGACGTCGGCGGCCGCGTAGTCCAGCTGCGCCGGCGTCAGCTCGGCCGCGCCCCAGTCGCTGGACTGCTGGGCCTTGCTGAGCTCCACGCCCGCGCACTCGCGCACCACGTCCTTCAGCCCGTGGCGGTCGGTGTAGGTGCGGGCCAGCTTGGAGGCGATCTTGGTGCAGTAGACCGGCCGCGTCTCGACGCCCAGGTGCAGCTGGAACATGCCGATGTCGAACCGGCCGTAGTGGAACAGCTTCAGCACGTCCGGGTCGGTCAGGACGCGCTTCAGATTCGGGCAATCGTAGGCCAGCCGGTTCAGCCGCACCACGTGCGCGTCGCCGTCGCCGGCCGACAGCTGCACCACGCACAGCGGATCGCGTCGGAAACGCAGCCCCATCGTCTCGGAATCGACCGCCACCACGGGACCCAGGTCCAGGTCGTCGGGCAGGTCGCCCTCGTGCAGGAACACCGTCATTCGCAAAACCTCTCGTGGCCTCAAGTAGCGCGGCGGGAGGGCCGTGTCTCCCTCCCTCGCAGCGAGGCGACTAGTGGTTAGTGGCTAGTGGTTAGTGGCTGATGCGGGCGCCCCTGCCGCGTGAGTTCCGCTGTCCGCGATCCAGCAACCACTAATCACTAGCCACTAGCCACTTCCCACGCGCCGGAAAAGAAAACGGCCCCGCCTCAGTCGAGGGGGGGCCGCTTCAGAAGATGGTGCCCAGAAGAGGACTCGAACCTCCACGGCCTTTCAGCCACTGGCACCTGAAGCCAGCGCGTCTACCAATTCCGCCATCTGGGCCCAGACTTATCCGCCCCCTGTTGTTACGCCGGGCGCGTTTCCGTCTGGAAGGCGCGGACCTCTAAGGCAGGCCGTCATGCGGGTCAACAGGCTTTTCTCGCGATTGCGTTGCGAGCGTCACGGCCTTCGTCTAATCCGCCCGTGCACGGGCATTCCAGCCGCCCGGGCCAACGCTCTGGAGTTCTGTCATGCGCGATTCCGCCCCCGGCCTGATCACCCTCTTCGGCGGGTCCGGATTCGTCGGCGGCCAGCTGGTGCACGCCCTGGCGCGGCGCGGCTGGCGCATCCGCATCGCGTGCCGCCGCCCCGACCGCGCCTGGAAGCTGCAGACCGCCGGCTCGGTGGGCCAGATCCAGGCCGTCCGCTGCGATGCGGCCGATCCCGACCAGGTCGCCGCCGCCCTGTCGGGCGCGACCGCCGCCGTCAACCTGATCGGCGTCCTCTATGAAGCGCCCGGCCGATCCTTCCGCTCCGAGCACGTGGAGGCGTCGCGCGTGATCGCCGAGGCCTGCGCGGCCGCCGGCGTGGATCGGCTGGTCCAGGTCTCGGCCCTGGGCGCCAATCCCGAGAGCGCCTCCGAATACGCCCGCACCAAGGCCGAGGCCGAGATGGCCGTGCGCGAGGCCAAGCCGGACGCGGTGATCGTGCGCCCTTCTGTCGTCTTCGGTCCGGGCGACGACTTCCTGAACAAGTTCGCCCAGATGGCCCAGTTCGCTCCGGCCCTGCCCCTGATCGGCGGCGGCCAGACGAAGTTCCAGCCAGTCTACGTCGCGACGTCGCCGAGGCCGTCGCCCGCTGCGTCGAGATCCCCGATGCGGCCCAGCGCACCTTCGAGCTCGGCGGCCCGGCGGTCGTGACCTTCGAGGATGTGCTGAAGCTGGTCCTGCGCGAGACCCACCGCACCCGTCCGCTCGCGCCCCTGCCCTTCTTCGCGGCCCGGATGATCGGCGGCCTGGCCCAGCTGACCGCCATCGTCGGCTTCAAGCCCGCCCTGACCAAGGACCAGGCCGTGCTGCTGGAGACCGACAACGTCGTCTCGCCGGGCGCCGAGGGCCTGGCCGCCCTGGGGATCGAGCCCACCGGCATGGACGCCATCGCTCCCTCCTACCTGTGGCGCTACCGCCGCGGCGGCCAGTTCGCCGAAGCGACGGCGGGCTAGGTTTCAAACAGCGTTGAAGTGCTCGTCATCCCGCGGCCTTGCGCCGGGGATACATGAACACGGCGCAGCCGAAGAGTCTCACGGTCAGACGGCGGCTATGGATCCTCGGGACAAGCCCGAGGATGACGGATTCATGGGCTCGCGAGCGCGCCTCGAGCCTCAGCCGTAGGCCCACAGCACCACCAGCCCCACGGCCCCCGCCACGATCCGCCACACGGCGAACGGCGCGAAGCCGTAGCGGCCGACGAAGTCGACCAGCGTCTTGACCACGAATAGGCCGCTGAAGAACGACACCACGAAGCCGATGGCGATGATGCTGATCACGCCGCCGGTCAGCATCTCGCGGCTCTCCCAGAAGTCCAGGCCGAACGCCGCCACCATGGTGGGGATGGCCAGGAAGAACGAGAACTCCGCCGCCGCCCTCTTGTCGACGCCCAGCAGCAGGCCGCCCACGATCGTCGCGCCCGACCGCGACACGCCCGGGATGATCGACAGGCACTGGAACAGGCCCACGCCCAGGGCCGTCTTCCAGCTGAACTGCATCGAATCCATCGTCCGCGCCGGCGGCGCCCAGCGTTCCAGGGCGATCAGGGCGAAACCGCCCAGGATCAGCGTCACGCAGACGATCGTCGGGTTGAACAACACCGTCTTGATGAAGTCGTGGAACAGCAGGCCCACGATCGCCGACGGGATGAAGGCCAGCAGCACCGACAGGGCGAACATCCGCGCCGCCGGGTCCTTGCCCGGAAGGCCGATCAGCACCTTCCACAGCCGCTGGAAGTACAGCGCCACCACCGCCAGGATCGCGCCCAGCTGGATCATCACGATGAAGGTGTCCCAAGGCTCGGCCGGCAGGCCCAGCATCTCCTTGGTCAGCAGCAGGTGGCCCGTGGACGAGACCGGAATGAACTCGGTCAGGCCTTCCACCAGGCCGAGAATGATCGCCGCCAGCCAGTCCGGCATGAACGCTCCTTGGGATTAAGACAGGCGGTCAGTGCGCGCCCGGTTCGGGTCCCACATAGCGCAGGCGCGCCCGGATAGGCGAGCCGTTCGTCGCCTGGTCCAGCGCGTGGCCCAGCAATCCGGCCAGCCGCCCGATCATCAGCAGGTCCGCCGCCCCCTCGCGCCGGCAGCTCCAGCCGGCGGGCCACGACCGCCAAGGGCCAGGGCAAA
>NZ_JBNFOJ010000250.1:0-4044 GCF_057364705.1 Brevundimonas sp. CURTG3B2_SDJG | reverse complement strand
GCGCCGTGCGGTCTCGAGCGCGTCCGGAGCCGCCGAAATGGGCGGAACACCACCCAGACCCGGGCGGCAGGCGCGCGGCGGCCTCCCACGGGCGCGGCGTGCGCTCGGGATCGGTGAAGAACAACAGGGGCGGCAGAGACCGGCCCGCCCGGCTGACTTCGGCCGCCTCACGGGCTAGACCGCTGGCGACCTCCCACAGGATTTCGGCGTCCGAACGCATGACGACCTCTTCTACCGACAGCTCGGCCGCGTCCAGCGCCGTCGCCGAACGGATCCAGGCCGCGCGGCGTCGGATCGCCAAGGCGTGCCGGGTCGCGGGGCGGGATGCGGCCGACGTGGTGCTGACCGCCGTGACCAAGACCCAGCCCGACGAAGCGCTGGATGCGGCGCTGGCCGCCGGGCAGCGGACCTTCGGCGAAAACCGTGTTCAGGAGCCTTGGCGCATTGGGGGGAGCGGCGCGGCGCCTTTCCTGATCTGGAGCTGCGCCTGATCGGACCGCTGCAGACCAACAAGGTCGAGGACGCGCTGCGGCTGTTCGACGTCATCGAGACCCTGGACCGGCCGAAGCTGGCGCTCGCGCTGACGGCGGGGATCGAGAAGACCGGCCGGGCGCCGCGGGTGCTGATCCAAGTCAACACCGGGGCGGAGCCGCAGAAGGCGGGGGTTCCGCCGGAGCAGGCCGACGCCCTGGTGGCCCAGGCCCGGGGCCTGGGGCTGCGGGTCGAGGGACTGATGTGCATTCCGCCGGCGGACGAGGCGCCGGGCGTCCATTTCGCCCTTCTGCGCAAGATCGCCCGGCGCAACGGACTGGCCGTGCTGTCCATGGGAATGAGCGACGACTACGAAGTCGCGATCCGCTTCGACGCCACCCATGTCCGGCTGGGATCGGCCCTGTTCGGAGCGCGAAACCCCCTCGAGACGCCCTCCGGCGACTGAAAATCGCGGCCTTTGGCCCCCTGCCCTTGGCGAATGGGCCGACCCTCGCCATTCTTGCAGACATGCCCACGCCCAAGACGATCCTCATCATCGACGACGACGACGACCTGCGCGAGGCCCTGGCCGAGCAGTTGGCGTTGCACGAGGCCTTCCGGCCCGTCCAGGCCTCGACGGCCATGGAAGGCGTCAGAATGGGCCGTGAGGTCCGCGCCGACCTGATCCTGCTGGACGTCGACCTGCCCGACATGGACGGCCGCGAGGCCTGCCGGCTGCTGCGCAAGGACGGGGTCTCGACCCCCATCATCATGCTGACCGGCCAGTCGTCGGACGCCGATACGGTCCTGGGCCTGGAATCGGGCGCCAACGACTATGTCACCAAGCCCTTCCGGTTCGCGGTGCTGCTGGCCCGCATCCGCGCCCACCTGCGCAGCCACGAACAGTCCGAGGACGCGGTCTTCCGCATCGGTCCCTATGAATTCCGTCCCGCCGCCAAGGTGCTGGTGGACGACAAGGGCAAGAAGATCCGGCTGACCGAGAAAGAGACCAACATCCTGAAGTATCTCTATCGCGCCGGCGCCAAGGCCGTGTCGCGCGAGGAGCTGCTGACCGAGGTCTGGGGCTACAACGCCGGGGTCACCACCCATACGCTGGAGACCCACATCTACCGGCTGCGGCAGAAGATCGAGCCCGAACCCGGCCAAGCGCGCCTGTTGCTGACCGACGCCGGCGGATACCGGCTGCAGCCCTAGGCGAACTGCATGACCGGCGCCTCCGCGTCGCGGGTTCGATGTGATCGGAAACCGGCCGCGATCGTCCGCAACGCTTCGCGGGACTTGGCGTCGACCAGGGTCGAGAACAGCAGAATCTCTGAATCGGGCAGGGGCGGCAGCCCATAGCGCTGGCTCACCTCGATCGTTCCCGGCGGCGCCAGCCTGAGGGGAAAGACCGCGATCGCCACCCCCGCCGACACGGCGGCGGAGACGGCCGAGGAACTGCCGCCCACGAACACCTCCGACCAGGGGATGCCGGCCGCGTCGAGCGCCTGGGTGGCGATGTTCCGGACGCCGCATTCGGTCGACAGGGCGGCGAACCGCAGCGGCTCGTCGGGCCGGCATCGAAGATTCGGCGACGCGAACCATCCGAAATGCTCCGGTCCCAGAACCTCGCCGTCGCGCCGGCCGTCCTCGCGCCGGACGATGGCGGCGTCCAGCTCGCCGCGATCGAAGGCGTCGAGCAGGGCGCGAGGGGTTTCGATCCTCACCTCGATCGTCAGGCACGGATCATAGGCGTTCAAGTGCGCCAGCAAGGTCGTCACCTCCGGCCCTGCCACATGGGCGGCGACGCCCAGGGCGAAGCGCCGGCGGGACATCGACAGGGCGGCGACGGCCTTCTCGTGCGCGGCCAGGAAGTCGCGGGCGCCGTCGATGAACAGGGCGCCCTGGGGCGAAAGTCGGACCAGTCGGGGCGTGCGTTCGATCAGCCGCTGGCCCAACTGGTCCTCCAGCCGCTTCAGCTTGACGCTGATCGCGCCCTGGGTGGAGCCCAGCGCCTCGGCCGCGCGGGTGAAGCTGCGCAGGTCGGCGACGGCGACGAAGACCCGCACGGCTCCGACATCCAGGCTGATCGGGGAAGTCATTCGCTTTTGTTATCTCTGAAATGATCAGACATCCAGTTTTGTTGTGATCAACGCCTCCCTAGGTTCGACCGCGCCCATCTCCCCAGAAGGTTCTCCATGGTCGTCCTGCCCACCGTATCCGCGCGCCGCCGCGGCGTGATCGCCCTGCTGGCGGTCTGTCTGTCCGCCCTGATGTTCGGCCTGGAGATCTCCAGCATACCCGCGATCCTGCCGACGCTCAGGGACCCGGCCGTCCTGGGGGCGGACTTCGCCGAGCTGCAGTGGATCATGAACGCCTACACCATCGCCGTGACGGTGGTGCTGATGGGGACGGGAACCCTGGCCGACCGGTTCGGGCGGCGGCGCGTGTTCATCGCCAGCATCGCGGCGTTCGGCCTGGCGTCCCTGGCTTGCGGCCTGGCTCCGACCACGCCGATCCTGATCGCCGCCCGCGCCCTTCAGGGCCTGGGCGGCGGGGCCATGCTGGTCTGCGGCATCGCGGTGCTGTCCAACCAGTTCCAGGGCGTCCGGGAGCGGAGCATGGCGTTCGGCTGGTGGGGGGTGATCGCCGGCGTGGGCCTCGGCTTCGGCCCCCTGATCGGGGGCGGGATCGTGGCGGTCTGGGGCTGGGAATGGGTGTTCCTGGTTCACGTCGTTCTGGCGGTCGGCGTGATCGCCCTGGCCCTGGCGGGGGTGAACGAGTCGCGAGATCCGGAGGCCGGCCGGCTGGACCTCGCCGGCATGGGGACCCTGTCCCTCTCGGTGTTCTGTCTCGCCTGGTACATCACCCAGGGGCCGGTCCTCGGCTTCGGCGACCCGGCGGCCCTCATGGTCCTGGCTCTTTCCGTCGCCGGCGCGATCGCCTTCGTCGTCGTCGAGCGATGGAGCCGGCGGCCGATGATCGACTTCTCCATTTTCCGCGTCCGCGCCTTCTCGGGCGCGGTCCTGGGCTCCGCGGCGATGAACGTCAGCTATTGGCCGTTCATGATCTACCTGCCGATCTGGTTCAGCGCCGGCCTGGGGCTGGACAGCGTCGCCGCCGGGTTCGGGCTGCTGGCCTATACGCTGCCGACGCTGATCGTCCCGCCGCTGGCCGAGCGCCTGTCGCTGCGCTTTCAGGCGCGGGTCGTCATTCCGGCCGGACTGTTCACGATCGGCCTGGGCTTCTTCCTGATGCGGTTCGGCAGCGGCGTCGCCGACGCCAGCGCCCTGACCATCCTGCCGGGCTGCGTCGTCGCCGGCGTGGGTCTGGGCCTGACGAACACCCCCGTCACCAACACCACGACCGGTTCAGCGCCGCCCGAGCGCGCGGGCATGGCTTCGGGCGTCGACATGAGCGCGCGGATGATCTCGCTGGCGGTGAACATCGCCCTGATGGGCTTCATCCTGCTCGAGGGCGTCCGCGCCTCGCTCGCCGAGGCCTGGGCCGGAGGGGAGCCGTGGACCGGCCGGGGGCCATGGAAGGCGGCCGCCGAACGCATCGCCGCCGGGA
>NZ_JBNFOJ010000249.1:0-4051 GCF_057364705.1 Brevundimonas sp. CURTG3B2_SDJG | reverse complement strand
CGGCGGGCGGCCGGGGCCGGCAGGCGGCGGCCAGCTTGCGCTCCGACCCTCGGCCCGTTGCTCGGGCTCGGGCTCCAGCGTCAGAACGCGGCTCCATTGCCATTCGGCCTCGCGTCGGCGGCCGACCTGCCAATAGGCGTCGCCCAGGTGGTCGACGATCTCGGCGTTGGCGGGCTCCTTGGCGACCGCGCCCTCCAGGGTCTCGACGGCGAGGTCATACTGGCCCTGGCGGTACTGGGCCCAACCCAGGGAGTCCTGGATGTTGCCGTTGTCGGGATCGGCGGCGTGGGCGCGAGCGATCATCTCCGCCCCCTGCTCGACCCGGCGGCCGCTGTCGACCCACAGATAGCCGAGGTGGTTCAGCATGATCGGATCGTCCGGCTTGGCCTGAAGCGCGGCCCAAAGCTCGCCCTCGGCCTCTTCGATCCGGCCCAACCGCTCAAGAGCGGCGCCGCGCAGGAAGCGGAACGAGGCGTTCTGGCCGGCCACGTTGACGGCCGGCCTGTTCAGGATCGCCAGCGCTTCCTCATAACGCTCCATCGAGATCAGCTGGCCGGCCAGGTCGTGCGAGATCATCGGCTGGTCCGGCGCCGCGGCGTCGGCGCGGCGCAGGGCCTCGACCGCCTCTCCGGGGCGTTCGTCGCGCGCCAAGCTGAGGGCGAGATTGTACTGGGCCCCGGCGTAGAGGATGGGATCGGCGCGAGTGACGCGCGAAAAGGCCAGACGCGCCGGCGCTTCTTGCCGCGCCGAGGCCAGGCTGTGGCCCAGGCGCAGGACGATTTCGTCGGATGGGTCCAGACTTTCCGCCAGGCGCAGGAAGATGGCTGCAAGCTCGTGCTGCTCGCCGTGGGAGGCCCAGAGCGAGGCGAACTGCAGCGCATCCGCCGCGGTTCGCTTCGGCGTGGCCAGCTCGGGCGGGCGGCCGCGGCGACGCACGCGTTCGAGCGCGGCCGCCGCGCGCGGCTCTGGAGCCTCGCCCGCCAGGGCGGCTTCATAGAGGCCCTGCGCTTCATTCCGCCGACCCCGACGCTCCAGGAAGCCGCCGTAGTCCATGCCGTAGAGCTGAGCTCCCCCCGGCAAGGCGACCAGCGTCCGGTACTCTTCGTCGGCCTCGGAGAAGCGGCGACGGCTTTCCAGCGCGCGGGCGCGCTCAAGCCGCAGGATCAGGACGGCGGCGCCGTCGGCGGACGCGTCGATCGGCTTCAGAGCGGTCGCCTCGTCGCCCGCGGCCAGGGCGATCACGGGGGCCAGGTAGCGCGCGACCTCGTTGAAGGGACGAGTGAACTCGCCGGCTTGAAGCGCCGCCAGACTGCCGCGGGGATCGTCTTGCGCCAGAAGCTGGACGACCCCCACCAGCCGGCCGGTCTCGCCTAGCAACGGCGTGTCCTGAACTGTCGGCGTCAGGCGGACCACCGCGTCCAAGTCGCCTGAGAACAGGCCTTCGCGGAAGGCCTCGTCGCCGAGGGCCGGCTGTTCGGGCGTCAGGGCCTGGCTATCGGCGAGGAACCGCGCGGCCAGGTCGCGGTCACCGCGCAAGCCCGCCACGCGGCCGGACAGATACAGGCCGTAGGCGGAACGGCCGGCTTGATCGGTCGGGATGGGGGTCCAGACATCGGGGATGGCGGGCGCGACCGGCTCGGCTTCCGCGGGCTCTTCCGCCGGGACGATCTCGGGCGGGCGTATGACGGGGGCGAGATCTTGCCCCTCCGGCGCGACGATGACGCCCGGGACCTCGCCTTGGCGCGGATTCAGCGGCGGGTCGACCACGATCGGCGCATCCTGCGCGACGGCGGGCAGCGCGATCAGGGCGGCGCTGGCGATCAGGGCGAGGCGAAGGGAGACGTGGCGCATGATCGGACATTTTCCGCTTTATGCGGCGACCACAAGGCCTCTCGCCCGCCAGGCTCACATATTGGGGTAGTTCGGGCCGCCGCCGCCCTCGGGCGTGGTCCAGACGATGTTCTGCGACGGATCCTTTATGTCGCAGGTTTGCAGTGGACGCAGTTCTGGGCGTTGATCTGGAAACGCGGCTCGCCGCCGCCCTCGGGCGTCAGCACCTCGTAGACCCCGGCCGGGCAATAAAGCCGGGCGGGTTCGCCGTACTTGGGCAGATTGACCCGGATCGGCACGGACGGGTCCAGCAGCTTCAGGTGCGCGGGCTGATCCTCGGCGTGGTTGGTGTTGGAGATAAAGACCGAGCTGAGCTTGTCGAACGACAACTTTCCGTCCGGTTTCGGGTAGGCGATCGGCTTGTGCTTCGAGGCCGGCTCGGTCGCGGCCGCGTCGGTCTTCTTGTGCTTCAACGTCCAGGGCAGGTTCACGCCGAAGATCGACGAGACCCACATGTCGAAGACGCCGAGCGCGCCGCCCAGCGTGGTGCCGAAGCGCGACAGGTAGGGCTTGGCGTTGCGGACCGCCTTCAGCTCTTTATAGACCCAGCTGGCCTCATAGGCCGCCTGGTACTCGACCAGCCGGTCGCCCGAGCGGCCGGCCATCACCGCCTCGTAGGCGGCGTCGGCGGCCAGCATGCCGGTCTTCATGGCGTTGTGACTGCCCTTGATGCGCGGCACGTTCACGAAGCCGGCCGAACAGCCGATCAGGACGCCGCCCGGGAACGAAAGCTTCGGAACCGACTGGAAGCCGCCCTCGGTGATGGCGCGGGCGCCGTACGAGACGCGGGTCCCGCCCTCCAGATGCTCAGCGATCGCCGGGTGATGCTTGAAGCGCTGAAACTCGTCGAAGGGCGAGAGGAAGGGGTTCTTGTAGTTCAGGTGCACGACGTAGCCGATGGCCACGTAGCGGTCGCCGAAGTGGTACATGAAGCTGCCGCCGCCGGTGAACTCGTCCAGCGGCCAGCCGGTGGTGTGCTGGGCCAGGCCCGGCTGGTGCTTGTCGGCGGGAACCTGCCACAGCTCCTTGATCCCGATGCCGAACTTCTGGGGCTCGGCTTCGTCGCACAGGTTGTGACGGGCCATGACGGTCTTGGCGAGCGAGCCCCGGACGCCCTCGGCGATGAAGACGTATTTGCCGTGCAGTTCGATGCCCGGCTGGAACTCGCCGGTCGGCTTGCCCTCGCGGTCGATGCCGAAGACGCCGGCGACGACGCCCTTCACCCGGCCGTCGGGTTCGTCCCAGACGATGTGGCTGGCGGCCATGCCGGGGTAGACCTCGACGCCCAGGGCTTCCGCCTGCTCGCCCAGCCACCGCGTGAGATTGCCCAGCGAGGCGATGTAGCACCCGTGGTTGTGCATCATCGGAGGCAGCAGCGGCATGGGCAGCTCGGCCTGGCCCATCGGGCCCAGCACCAGGAACCGGTCCTTGGTCACCGCCGTCTCGAGGGGCGCGCCGCGCTCCTTCCAGTCGGGGAAGAGCTCGTTCAGCGCCCGGGGATCGATGACCGCGCCGGACAGGATGTGGCCGCCCAGCTCGGCGGACTTCTCCAGCACGGCGACGCTGATGTCCTTCCCGTCCTTCTCGGCCCGCTGTTTGAGGCGGATGGCGGCCGAGAGGCCGGCCGGGCCGCCGCCGACGATGACGACGTCATACTCCATGACCTCGCGCTCGACGCCAGCCAGGGCCTCGGCGGGGGGCAGCTTGTCGATCACGGCTTCCTGCCAGGCGTTCGCGGCGCCGCCTTCGATCGCTTCCTCGGCCATGCCCCTGAATTCCCTCGTCGTCCGTATGGTCTTGCTTATGCGCCTTATCGGAAGGTGACGCGACGGCGGTCAAGGACAATCCCTGCGAGGAGGTCGCAGGAGAGGTCAGAGGAAAGGGCTCGGCCCGGCCTCAGCCGATCATGTCCTGTTCCTGGATCATCCCCCGGACATCGCCCGTCCAGCGGGCGTACTCCTTGAGGACGCAGTCCCGATCGGGGCAGGCGTCGCGGCGGGCCAGGAAAGCGCGACCGCCAGAGCGCAAGTCGTCGCGCAGGATGGCGAAGCGCCCGGCGCGGGCGACCACGGCGGCGAGTTCGCGGTCGGCCCTCGCCAGCTCCCCGTCGCCGCAGATCATCCGCTCGACGTTCCGGCTGGCACGGGCGCAGTCGAAACTG
>NZ_JBNFOJ010000248.1:0-4074 GCF_057364705.1 Brevundimonas sp. CURTG3B2_SDJG | reverse complement strand
GTCATCTGCAGGCGCTGCACCGGCGAGACTCGGCCCAGCGGATGCAGCACGACCAGGTCGACGCCTTCCGCGCCCGCCAAGGCGTTGACCGCCGCCGCCGCCGGCGTCCGCCGCCGCGTCGCGCGCCAGGCCGCCCAGCCGCTCGGAATGTCCCTTGGCCATCGGTTCGCTGCGCAGGCTCAGCGGCCGCGTCGCCGCGCCGTCCACCTCGAACACCGCCGCCGTGCACAGGCCCAGCGCCGTGTCGATCACCATCACGCGCATGGCGGTCAGATGACCTGCTCGACGCGCGTCACCTCGGGCACATAGTGCTTCATCATCTGCTCGACCCCGGCCTTCAGCGTGGCCGAGGACGACGGGCAGCCGGCGCAGGCGCCACGCATGCGCAAGGACAGCACCCCGGTCTCCTCGTCGAAGGCGTCGAACAGGATGTCGCCGCCGTCCTGGGCCACGGCGGGACGAATGCGGCTGTCCAGCAGGCCCTTGATCTCGGCCACGATCTCGCTGTCCTCGCCGCCCGTGTCGGCATGCCCCGCCGCCCCGTCGCGCAACAGCGGCGCGCCCGAGACGAAATGATCCATGATGGCGGCCAGGATCGGCGCCTTCATCTGGCTCCACTCCAGGCCCTGAGGCTCGCGCGTCACCGAGACATAGTCGTAGCCGAAGAAGACGCCGGTCACCCCCTCCAGCTGGAACAGGGCCTCGGCCAGGGGCGAGGCGGCCGCCTCCTCCCGGTTCACGAAGTCGCGCGGATCGGCGGCCACGTCCCGCCCGGGAAGGAACTTCAGGACGTTGGGGTTCGGCGTGGCTTCGGTCTGGATGAACATGGCCGGTAAGTGCGCTTTGAAGACGGCCGGTTCAAGGTCCCGATTCGCCTTCCGTCTCACTGCGCCAGCATGCCGCCGTCGATCTTGAACTCGGAGCCGGTGACGAATTTCGACTCGTCCGAGGCCAGGTAGACCACGCACCAGGCCACGTCGTCCGGCTCGCCGATCCGCTTCAGCGGAATGCCGCGCGCCAGCCGCTCGTGCGCCTTGTCCTCATCGCCGCCGGCCATGGCGATGAAGGGGTCCAGGATCGGGGTCTTGATGAAGACCGGATGCACCGAGTTGCAGCGCACGTTCCAGTCGGCCTTGGCGGCTTCCAGGGCGAGGGTCTTGGAGTACATCCACACCCCGGCCTTGGTGGCGTTGTAGGCTCCCATGCCCGGCGCGGCGGCCAGGCCCGCCACCGACGAGATGTTTATGATCGACGCCGGCGCCGAGGCCCGCAGGTGCGGCATGGCGTGCTTGCAGCCCAGCATCACCGAGCGCAGGTTGATCTCGTACTGCCGCTGCCAGTTCTCGGCGGTGTCGGCCTCGACGAAGGCCAGGGGGCCGCCGATCCCGGCGTTGTTCACCAGCACGGACAGGCCGCCCATGTCGGCGGCGGCCTGGGCGATGACGTCCGTCCACTGGTCCTCGCGGGTTACGTCGTGGGCGTAGGCGAAGGCCGATCCCGCGCGTTCGGCGTTGATCTCGCCGGCCAGAGCCTGCGCGCCGTCCAGGTCGATGTCGGTCAGCGCCAGCGTCGCGCCCTCGCGCGCCATGATCCGCGCCATGGCCTGGCCCAGCCCGCCGGCGGCGCCGGTGATCAGGACCGTCTTGCTGTTCAGACGTCCGGCCATCACCGCCCTCCCAGGGCCGCGGCGGCCTCGTCGATGAAGCGGGCCATGTCCAGGTCGCGCTCGGTCACGCCGCCGGCGTCATGGGTGGTCAGCAGCACCTCGACCCGGTTGTAGACGTTGGACCATTCCGGATGGTGGTCGACCTTGTCGGCCCTCAGGGCCACCCGGGTCATGAAGCCGAAGGCGGCGTTGAAGTCGTCGAACGCCAGCTTGCGTTCGATCGCCGGCCGGTCCCCCGGCGCCTCGCGCCATTGTGGAAGGCTTTCAAGAGCTTCCGCCACGTCAATCTTGTGAACCATCGCGTCCTCCGTCCCCCATCGCCGTATCGCGCCGGAGACCTCGCCACAAGGCGATCCGGTTCTACGCAGGAACGCGGGCCAAGCGTGAGCGTTACAAGCTTCGCCCTTTCGGCAAGGAGAGACCCGTTGGAGAACCTCTGGATCAAGGCCCTGCCTTCCGCTGATCGCAAGCGGATCGAACCCCACCTGAGCGAACGCCCGTTCGCCCAGGGCCAGATGCTGTACGACGCCGGCGAGGCCGTCGAGGCGGTCTGGTTCCCGCTGAACGGCGTCGTCTCGCTGATGACCATCCTGGACGAGGAGCGGATGATCGAGACCGCCGCCATCGGCCGCGAAGGCCTGGTCGGCGTGACCTGCGGGCCGCTGAACGCCCGCGCGTCGAGCCGGGCCATCGCCCAGATCGAGGGCTCGGCCGCCTGCTGCCCGGCCGACGTCTTCTCGGACGCCCTGAGCCGCAGCGAGGCCATGCGCCAGGCTCTGTCCCGCTTCACCGAAGGCCTGTTCGCCCAGGTCCAGCAGACCGCCGCCTGCAACGCCCAGCATCCGCTCGACGAACGCCTGGCGCGCTGGCTGCTGACCCTGCACGACCGGGCGGAGAAGGACCGATTCCACCTGACCCAGTCCGACATCGCCGGCATGCTGGGCGTACGCCGCGCCACGGTGTCCGAGGTCGGCTCCGAACTGGAGGGGCGGGGGCTGATCCGCCGGGGCCGCGGCTGGGTCCAGGTGCTGGACCGTCCCGGTCTGGAGCAGGCCTCCTGCGGCTGCTACGGCCTCATGCGCGGCGTGATGAAGGATCTCGGCCTGCCGCGGATCAACGGCCGGCACTGACGGCCGGCTTGGAGCTGCGGCCACGCGGACGGATGACGCGGCGCCGGCGACGCGCTAGACCGCCGGGATGACCGACGCCGCCTCTCCCTCCGGCAAGACCTCGCCCTTCGGCTTTCGCGACGTGGACGCGAAGGAGAAGGTCCGCATGGTGCGCGGCGTCTTCGACAGCGTGGCGTCCAATTACGACCTGATGAACGACCTGATGAGCGCGGGCGTGCACCGGCTCTGGAAGGATGCGGCCGCCGCCAAGCTGAATCCGCGTCCGGGCGAAACCATCCTGGACGTCGCCGGCGGCACGGGCGACATGGCGCGCCGCTATTCGAAGATGGCCCGCGCGGCCCAGCAGCGCCGGGGCGGCGAGGACGCCTCGGTGGTCGTGCTGGACTACAACGCCGAGATGATCATGGCCGGCGTCAACAAGGGCGGCGAACCCGAGATGAGCTGGACGGTCGGCGACGCCATGAACCTTCCGCTGCCCGACGCCTCGGTCGACGCCTATTCCATCAGCTTCGGCATCCGCAACGTCGCCGACATCGATCAGGCCCTGCGCGAGGCCCGCCGGGTGCTGAAGCCCGGCGGCCGGTTCCTGTGCCTGGAGTTCTCGCGCCCGACGACCGGTCCGATCCGCAAGGCCTATGACGCCTGGTCCTTCTACGCCATTCCGCGCATCGGCGGCTGGGTGGCCAAGGACCGCGACAGCTATCAGTACCTGGTCGAGAGCATCCGGCGCTTCCCCGACCAGACGGCCTTCAAGCGCATGATCGAGGGCGCGGGCTTCAGCCGGGTCTCGGTGACCAACCTTTCGGGCGGCGTGGCCGCCATCCACCACGGGTGGGCGATCTGACCCGACGGATCGACCCCGCGACGCCTCCGCCCCCGCCGGCGACCGTTCCGGTGAACAATCCGGTCGGCGCGACCGTGCGCCTGCTGGGCTGGCTGGGCGTGCTGGTGCGGCACGACGCCCTGATCCCGCGCGAGATCACGCCGCTGCTGCCGGTCTGGGCCCGCTGGATCGCCCATCTGCTGCACGTGTTCGCCGGGCGCGAAGGGCGTCAGGGGCGGCCCGGCCAGCGCCTGGGCAAGGCCTTCGAGCACCTGGGCCCGGTCGCCATCAAGCTGGGCCAGGTGTTGGCCACCCGGGCCGACATCTTCGGCGTGGAGTTCGCCCGCGACCTGGGCCGTCTCAAGGACGCCCTGCCGGCGTTTCCGGTCGAGCAGGCGCGGCGCGAGGTCGAGCGCGCCCTGGGGCGCCGGTGGAGAGCCTGTTCACCGACTTCG
>NZ_JBNFOJ010000247.1:0-4082 GCF_057364705.1 Brevundimonas sp. CURTG3B2_SDJG | reverse complement strand
CCAGCGCCGGCGGCGCGGGCCTGGCCTTCGCGCCGCCCCCAGGGCGCGCCGCTCAGCTTCGCCGACATCTTCCAGCAGGTCGCCCCGGCCGTGGTTCAGATCGACGTCAAGGCGCGGGTCCAGCGACCCAACATGATCCAGATCCCCGGTACGCCCTTCGCCATCCCGAACCCCAACGGCGGGCAGGGCGGCCAGGACGGCGAAGAGGGCGCGGACGGCGAGGGCGCGACCGCCCTGGGCGCCGGTTCGGGCTTCTTCATCTCGGCCGACGGCTACATCGTCACCAACAACCACGTGGTCGCCGACGCGGTCGAGATCACCGTCAAGCTGGCCGACGAGCGCGAGCTGACCGCCCGCGTGATCGGCCGCGACGAGTCGACCGACCTGGCCGTCATCAAGGTCGACGGGACCGACTTCCCGTTCGTCAGCTTCGAGGAGCAGGCCCAGCCCCGCGTCGGCGACTGGGTCATCGCGGTCGGCAATCCGTTCGGCCTGGGCGGCACCGCCACGGCGGGCATCGTCTCGGCCCAGGGCCGCAACCAGCTCGACAACTCCACGCCCTACACCGACTACATCCAGATCGACGCGGCCATCAACCGGGGCAACTCGGGCGGCCCGACGTTCGACATCTACGGCCGCGTGATCGGCGTGAACTCCGCCATCCTGTCGCCGACCGGCGGCTCGGTCGGCATCGGCTTCGCCATCCCCGCCTCGGTCGCCAAGCCGATCACCGACCGGCTGATGCGTGGCGAGACGATCCAGCGCGGCTATCTGGGCGTTGAGATCGGGCCGATCAGCCGCGACATCCAGGAGGCGATCGGCCTGGAAAGCCGCAACGGGGCGTACGTCAACAGCGTCACGCCCGGCGGCCCGGCCGACAGCGGCGGCCTGCAGGCGGGCGACATCGTCGTCAGCCTGAACGGCCGCACCGTCACCGACAACACCGATCTGACGCGCCGCGTGGGCGCCAGCAAGCCGGGGGATTCCCTGCGGATGGAGATCCTGCGCGACGGCCGCCGTCAAACGGTGACCGTGCGCTCGGGCACCCGCCCTTCGGAAACGGAGCTCAACTCGGGTCGCGGCGGCGAGGATCAGAGTGAGGGCCCGGCCCAGGGCAGCGCTTCGGGAACGGTGGTCGAGGGTCTGACCGTCGCCCCCATCACGCCCGCGCTTCGCCAGCGCTACAGCATCCCGGCCAACATCAACGGCGTGGTCGTGACCCAGCCGGGCCGCGGCGAGGCGCGCCGCTTCGCCCCCGGCTACGTCATCATGCGCGCCCGCAACAGCCCGGTGACCTCGGTCGCCGATCTGCAGCGCGCGGTCGAGGCGTCGCGCGCGGCCGGCACGGGAGTCTTCCTCCACGTTTGGACGCCGGCGGGCAACCAGCCGTTCGTGTTGCCGCTTCCCAAGTCTGACTAACGCTTAACTGACGGGACCGCCGCCGATGCGCTAACATCGGCGGCGAATCTCGTTTTCGGGGGCTGACTTCATGCGCATTCTGGTGGTCGAGGACGACGCCGAAGCCGCGACCGCGATGGTCCGGGGCCTGACCGAAGCCGGTCATGAGGTGACCCACGCCGTCGACGGCGCCTTCGGCCTGCTGGAGGCCCAGAAGGGCGGTTACGACGTCTATGTGGTCGACCGCATGATGCCGCGCCTGGACGGCATCGGCATGGTCGAGACCCTGCGCAAGGACGGCGACCAGACGCCGGTGCTGTTCCTGTCAGCGCTGGGCGAGGTCGAGGACCGGATCACGGGCCTGAAGGCCGGGGGGGATGACTATCTGGTCAAGCCCTACGCCTTCGCCGAACTGATCGCCCGGGTCGAGGCCCTGTCGCGCCGCCGCGAGACCGGCTCGGTCGCCACCATGCTGAAGGTCGGCGACCTGGAGATGAACCTGATCGCCCGCACCGTCCACCGCGCCGGCCAGGAGATCGACCTGCAGCCCCGCGAGTTCCAGCTGCTGGAGTTCCTGATGCGCCACGCCGGCCAGTCGGTGACCCGCACCATGCTGCTGGAGAAGGTGTGGGAGTACCACTTCGACCCCCAGACCAACGTCATCGACGTCCATATCAGCCGCCTGCGCGCCAAGATCGACAAGGGCTTCGACAAGGCCATGCTGCAGACGGTCCGTGGGGCGGGATATCGGCTGGAGGCGTAGCGCCTCCGCATGAAACTGCCCTCCCTACTTCGCCGCACCCCCTTCCGGCTGACGCTGCTGTTCCTGGCGCTGTTCGCCGCGGCCGCCAGCGCCATCCTGGGCTATGTCTACGTCGCCTCGGCCTCCGAGGCGCGGCAGAAGGCCGAGCAGGACGTGCGCGGCGAACTGCGGGCGCTGACCGGCATCTACGACCAGCGCGGGCGGGACGCCCTGAACGCGGCGGTCATCGATCGCATGCTGTCGGGCGGCTCGCACCTGTATCTGCTGATGGACGAGGACGGGAACCGGATCACCGGCAGCCTGAACCAATCGCCGATCGCCGAGATGGCGGACGGACAGCAGTGGATCACCTTCCCCTTCACCGACACCGACCCCGAGGGGCGGGTGACCCGCCCGCAGGTGCGGGGCGTGCAAGTGCGGCTGTCGGGCGGCGAGATGCTGCTGGTCGGCCAGTCGATGGGCGACACCGAGGCCTACCTGGCGCGCCTGACCCAGGCGTTGTGGGCCGCCATGGGCGCGGTCCTGCTGCTGGGCCTGGGCGGCGGGCTGTTCGTCAGCCGCAACCTGGAACGGTCGATGGGGCGGCTGAACAAGGTGGTCAGCGCCGTTCAGGACGGCGACCTGAAGGCCCGCGTGCCGGTCCGCAACTCGGGCGACGAACTGGACGAGCTCGGCCAGGGCCTGAACGTCATGCTGGACCGGCTGGAGGGCTCCATGGCCTCGATCCGGCACGCCGGCGACGCCATCGCCCATGACCTGCGCTCGCCGCTGACCCGCATGCGCGCCAAGCTCGAGGTCGCGCTGATCGACGCCGAAGCCGGCAAGATCGACGGCGTCGACGCCTTGCAGATCGCCCTGGACGAGGCCGACCACCTGCTGAAGACCTTCAACACCGTCCTGGCCATCGCCCGGCTGCAGGCCGCGGCCGGTGCGGGCCGGACGCCCGATCCAGCGATCTTCGACGCCGCCGACCTGGCCGCCGACATGGCCGAACTCTACGAGCCGGCCAGCGAGGACAAGGGGCTGGAGTTCTCCGCCGAGATCGAGCGCGGCCTGATGGTCGAGGCCAACCAGCCGTTCCTGGCCCAGGCCCTGGCCAACATCATCGACAACGCCATCAAGTACACCCCGGTCGGCGGGGCGGTGATGCTGCGCGCCCGCCGCCGCTCGTCGGGCGAGATCGAGTTCTCGGTGACCGACACCGGCCCTGGTGTGCCCGAGGAGGATCGCGAGCGGGTCATCCAGCGCTTCGTGCGCCTGGACAACAGCCGCACCGAGCCGGGCTCGGGCCTGGGCCTGTCGCTGGTCGGCGCGGTGATGGAGGCGCACAGCGGCCGCATCGTGCTGGACGAAGGGCCCGGCGCCTACGGCGGCTTCGGTCCCGGGCTGCGTGTGGCCCTGGTCCTGCCGGCGGCGCCGGAATGATCCGCCCGGCCTGTCCGGAAGACGCCGCCCGCAACCTGGAGATCTGGCGTGATGCGGTGCGCGCCACCCACGGCTTCCTGACGCCCGAGGACCTGGTCGCGATCGACGCCCTTGTGACCGAGCATCTGCCGGCCATGGTCTCCTGGGTGATGACGGACGGCGACGACCGTCCGTTGGGCTTCATGGCCCTGACCGGCGCCCACATCGACGCCCTGTTCGTGGACCCCGCCAGCCATGGCCAGGGGATCGGCCGCGCGCTGGTCGCCTACGCCGGCGCGCTGCATCCCGACCTGACGGTCGATGTGAACGAGCAGAATTCGCTGGCGATCGGTTTCTACGAGCGCCTCGGGTTCCGCCGGACCGGCCGGTCCGAGACCGACGACCAGGGCCGCCCCTATCCGCTGCTGCACCTGGAGCTGCGCGGATGACGACGCTGAACCCCGGGGGCCCGGTGGTCGACGCCGCCGCCGCCGAGCGCGCGCGCGAACGCCTGTCC
>NZ_JBNFOJ010000246.1:0-4083 GCF_057364705.1 Brevundimonas sp. CURTG3B2_SDJG | reverse complement strand
CCGGCTCGTCGCCGCCCGACATCAGCATGGCCGCCGCCGCGCCGCCGATCACCACGCGCCGATCGGCGCCAGGATCATCCAGGTCTTCACCTTGCCCCGGCGCCGCGCCTTGCGGCCGCCCCGGGCGTAGACGGCACGAAGGCCTCTTCCGGCCGGTCGGGCGTGTCGGCGAAAGGCGTGATCTGATCTTCCGTGTAGGTAACGGTCATTGGATTTCCTCCATCAACGTGAGGAAGCGAACCAACGACCCGAACCACGGTTCCGTGAAATCGTGTAAGGCCCCGAAGAAACACTTTTCCGAACACAAGTAAGGCGATTGGCCACCTCAGGCATATCTCAGCTTTACTTCAATACGTCCCGCCGTTCGGCCTCTTGATCGTGACGAAGCTTACCCTGCGTCACCGCCGCATTTACGCCACGCTTCCCCGCAAACCGCCGACAAACGCACGGTTCCGATTCCCTCACCGGTTGACCGGAGGGGAAGGCTTGTTCATCACCTGAACGTCAGGGCTTTCAGGCGGAGATCGTGCGGCAATGGGTCTGGTGGCGAACATCCGGCGCGATCTCCGTTTCGCGAAGGGACTGCGCCGCCTTCTGAACCGCATCAAGCCGATCGACCTGGATAGCGCCGATCTGGTCTGTGACGACTGGGAAGAGGCGGTCGACAAATACCCCGACCACGTCGCCATCCAGGACGACCGCCGCTCGATCACCTATCGCGACCTCGACGCCATGGCCAACCGCTTCGGCCACTGGGCGCAGAGCCGCCGTCTGAAACGGGGCGACACCGTCGCCCTGGTGATGCTGAACCGCGCCGAATACATCGCCGCCTGGATGGGCTTCGCCAAGGTCGGCGTCGGCACGGCCCTGATCAACACCAACCTGACCGGCCACGCCCTGGCCCACTGCCTGACCATTTCCAACGCCTCTCAGGTCGTGAGCTGCGAGGAGTGCTGGAAGAAGGTCGAGGACGCCCGCCCCCTGGTCGGCCGCAACCTGATGCTCTGGGTGCTGGGCCTCGACGACGCCGACGAGGCGGACGAGCGCCGAGGCCTGGACAAGCCGGTCCGCAGCGGTTCATCGGTGCGCCCGGCCCGTTCGATCCGGTCCGGCCTGACCAACCGCGACACGGCCCTGTACATCTACACCTCGGGCACCACCGGCCTGCCCAAGGCGGCCAAGATCACCCATGCCCGCGCCCGCACCTACATGCGCGCCTTCGCCGGCGCGACCGGGGGGACCGACAAGGACGTCACCTTCAACGTCCTGCCGCTCTATCACTCGACCGGCGGGCTGGTCGGCATCGGCCCCGCGCTGCTGAACGGCGGGCAATTGGTGCTGCGCAAGCGCTTCTCGGCCTCGAGCTTCTGGCCGGACGTGAAGGCCTCCGGCGCGACCCTGTTCGTCTACATCGGCGAGCTGTGCCGCTATCTGGTCAACTGCCCCGAGAACCCCGACGAGCGGTCGCACAAGCTGCGCCTCGCCTTCGGCAACGGCCTGCGCCCCGACGTCTGGACGGACTTCCAGGGCCGCTTCCGCATCCCGGACATCCTCGAATTCTACGGCTCCACCGAGGGCAACGTCTCGCTGTTCAATTTCGACGGCAAGCCGGGCGCCATCGGCCGGGCGCCAGCGCTGCTGAAGAACCAGATGAATTTCCGCCTGGTGCGGTTCGACATCGATACCGAGGAGCCCGTTCGGGGCTCCGACGGCCTGTGCCAGCTGGTCAAGCCCGGCGAGGTGGGCGAGGCGATCGGCAGGATCGGCGACGACACCCGCCACGCCTTCTCCGGCTACGCCGACAAGGCCGCCTCCGACAAGAAGATCCTGCGCGACGTCTTCGCCCGCGGCGACCGCTGGTTCCGCACCGGCGACCTGATGCGGCAGGATTCCGAGGGCTACATCTATTTCATCGACCGGATCGGCGACACCTTCCGCTGGAAGGGCGAGAACGTCTCCACCGCCGAAGTGGAACAGCGCCTGGCCGACGCCCCGGGCGTCAAGGAGGTCATCGCCTACGGCGTCCCGATCCCCGGCCAGGACGGCAAGGCGGGCATGGTCGCGGTCGTGGCGGACGGCCGCTTCTCGGCCAAGGCCTTCGCCGACTGGGTCGACCAGGAGCTGCCCACCTACGCCCGCCCGGCGTTCGTGCGCCTGATCAAGTCGGCCGAGACCACCGGCACCTTCAAATACCGGAAGGTGGACCTGGTCGCCGACGGTTTCGACCCGGCCAAGGTGGACGGGCAGCTCTATGTCCGGGGCGGCAAGAGCGGCTACGCCAAGCTGTCCGACGCCGCGCGGGCGGCGATCCTCAGCGGCGAGACCCGCCTCTAGCGAACCCCGGAGCGGCGGTCGCCGAGGCGGCCCCGACAGACCGGCGTTCGCAACCGGGGATTAATCATTAACGGCGATGGTCGGGCTCTCGCGCGTTGGGGCCCTCCGTCTTCCATGTTCCAGATTATCGGCATCGTGCTGCTGTTCGCCCTGGTGTTCGGCAGCTACGTCATCTCGGGCGGGAAGTTCGAGGTGATCCTGCACGCCCTGCCGCATGAGATGATGGCGATCGGCGGCGCCGGGATCGCGGCCTTCCTGATCTCGAACTCGACCTCGGTCCTGAAGTCGACCCTGAGCGGACTGGGCAAGGCCTTCGCCGGGCCGAAGTGGAAGAAGCAGGACTACAAGGACCTGCTGTCGCTGCTGTTCCAGCTGACCAAGACGATGAAGTCCAAGGGCGTCATCGCCCTGGAAAGCCACATCGAGAAGCCGGCCGAGAGCGCCATCTTCCAGAAATACCCCAAGGTGCTGAAGGACCACTTCGCCACCGACTTCATCTGCGACACCCTGCGCATGATGACCATGAACCTCGAGGATCCCCACCAGATCGAGGACGCCATGGAGAAGCAGCTCGAGAAGCATCACCACGAGGCGCTGGGCGCGCCCACGCGCTGCAGAACCTCGCCGACGCCCTGCCCGCCCTGGGCATCGTCGCCGCCGTGCTGGGGGTCATCAAGACCATGGGCTCGATCACCGAGCCCCCCGAGATCCTGGGCGGGATGATCGGCGGCGCCCTGGTCGGCACCTTCCTGGGCGTGTTCCTGGCCTATGGCCTGGTCGGCCCCCTGGCCGCCCGCCTGAAGGCGATCGTCGACGAGGAGGCCGCCTACTACAAGATCATCCAGTCCGTGCTGGTGGCCCACCTGCACGGCAACGCCGCCCAGATCTCGGTCGAGATCGGCCGCGGCGACATTCCCTCGCCGGCGCAGCCCTCCTTCATCGAGATGGAGGAAAGCCTGGCCGCGGCGCCGATGGACGCCTGATCTCACGCCCGGTTCACGGGACCTCAACCCCGATCACGGACGTGGGAACACCGTGGCCGCTCGGCGGTTGGACCTGCGACGCATCGTGAAAGCGGACGGCCGGTCCGTCCGCGCGATCGTCGGAGGACTTCTGATGAAACTGACGACCCTGACCCTGGCCGCCGCGGCCGCCCTGGCCCTCGCGGCCTGTTCCGGCAGCGAGACGCGCCCAAGACCGAAGCCGCCGCGGACGCCGCGACGGATACCTCCGCCATGGCCCCGGCCGATGGCGCGATGGCGCCGGCCGACGGCTCGACCGCCACCGACCCCGCCCGCGACGACGACCCCCTCCGACCAATCCGGACGGAACCCCGGCCACCCCGCCGACCCTCCCGCCCGAACCGGCCACGACCCCCACGTCGCCGACCACGAGCCCGCCCGCGCAGTAACCTCGTGAAACAGAAAAGGGGTCGGCGGCGCCGGCCCCTTCTTCTTTGGCGTGACAGGGGTTCACGAATACGTGAGAATTTAACTTGCGTCGGCGCTCACGTTCCCGTTATCTCGGGCCTGCGAGGATTCATGGCCTCGTGTGACCCTTCTGAAGGAAAACCCAATGCGCATCGTTGCTCTGATCGCCGCTTCGGCCGCCGCCCTGGCTCTGGCCGCCTGCCAACCCGCCGCCGAAGACAAGGCCGCTGACGCAAGTTAAATTCTCACGTATTCGTGAACCCCTGTCACGCCAAAGAAGAAGGGCGCGCGCCGACCCTTTTCTGTTTCACGAGTTACT
>NZ_JBNFOJ010000245.1:0-4084 GCF_057364705.1 Brevundimonas sp. CURTG3B2_SDJG | reverse complement strand
CGGCGCGCAGCGCCGACGCCCTGATCCTGGGCGCCGTCGGCCAGTCGGCGCCCAAGGGCCAATGTCGCCCTGGTCTCCAAGCTGCACGCCGGCCTGCCCGATGACGCCTTCGCCTTCGCCCTGAACAACTACTGCGTCTCGGGCCTGACCGCGATCGGCCAGGCGGCCAACATGATCCAGGCGGGCGACGCGGCGACGGCGCTCGCCGGCGGCGTGGAGATGATGTCGCGCGTCCCCTTCATGGGCGACAAGGCCGACTACTACGAGGACGCCAGTTTCCCGCCCCGCACCCGCTACATTCCCGTCGTCGTCGCCGCCGACCGGCTGGCCGAGGACATCGGCGTCTCGCGTCAGGAGATGGACGACGCGGCCCTCCGGTCCCAGCAGCGCACGGCCGCCGCCGAGGGCACGCCGCTCACGAAGTCGCGCATCCCGCTGAACGGCCTGGATCGGGAGGAGCCCGCCCGCGCCTCGACCACCGCCGAGAGCCTGGCCGCCATGCCCGCCGCCTTCGCCCCGCTGGGCGAGCAGTACGCCGAGGCCCTGAACGGCCGTAGGATCGACCATCGCCACACCGTCGCCCACGCCCCGCCCATGTGCGACGGGGGCCGGCCTGGCCCCTGGTCAGCGCCGCCGCCGACGGCGCGCGGGCGAAGATCGTCGCCTACGCCGAGGCCGGCGGCGACCCCGAGGCTTCCCTGACCGCCGGCTTCACCGCCATGGATCGCGCCCTGGCCAAGGCCGGAATGACCCTGGCCGACATGGACCGCGTCGAGTTCATGGAGGCCTTCGCCGTCACCATCGTGAAATTCCTGCGCGAGCGCGACGTCGATCCGGACAAGGTCAACGTCGGCGGCGGCCACCTGGCCAAGGGCCATCCGATGGGCGCGACCGGAGCCATCCTGCTGTCATCCCTGCTGGACGCGCTCGACGCCTGCGAGGGCCGCTACGGGATCGTGGTCGCCGCCGGCGCGCAGGGCGTCGGCGCCGCCATGATCGTCGAGCGGATGGCCTAGGCATGGACGGGGGGCCGCTTGATCGTCACGCCGAGTTGATCGCGCGCCACGCCGCGACGCTGGACGCCGCCATCGACGCGGTCCGGACCCGGCGCGCCTGGAGCCCCTTCAGCGACTCGCCCTCGACCAGGATCCACGGCCCCGACAAGCCGCCGGCCGGCAAGGCCGCCTTCGAGGCGCGCCTGAACACGGTCTTCGACCTGGACCAGCCCGGCGCGACCGGCGCGACGGTCGGCGAGGAGGTCTCGCCCTACACCGGCCTGCCCCTCGGCGTCCGTTACCCCGTCTGCGATCCCGACGCCCTGGTCGCCGCCGCCGTCGCCGCCATGGCCCGGTGGCGCGACACCGATTTCGAACTGCGCATCGCCCTGTGCCTGGAGATGGCCCAGCGCCTCTACGACCGCAATTTCGAGATGGCGCACGCGGTCATGCATGTCGCAGGGCAAAGCTACACCCAGGCCTTCAGCGGCTCGGGACCCAATGCGCTGGACCGCGGCGTCGAGGCCCTGGCCTATGCGGCCAAGGCCATGCGCGACGTCGCGCCCGAGGCGGAGTACCGCCGTCCCTTCGGCGCCGAACAGGTGGCGCTGCAGAAGACCTACACCCTGGTCCCCCGCGGTGTCGGCCTGGTCATCTGCTGCGCCTCCTTCCCGACCTGGAACGCCTATCCGGCCATGTTCGCCAGCCTGGCGACGGGCAATCCCGTGATCGTCAAGCCGCACCCCATCGCGGTCCTCCCGATGGCGATGGTGGTCGAGACCTGCCGGGATGTGCTGGAGGAGCACGGCTTCGATCGCGACCTCGTGACCCTTGCGGTCGACACCCTGGCTGAGCCCGTGGCGAGCCGCTTCGTCGACCATCCCGACATCCAGATCGTCGACTTCACCGGCAGCCCCCGCTACGGCGGCCACCTGGAACGCACGGTCACGGGCAAGCTGCTGTTCACAGAGACCGCCGGGGTCAACACCGTCGTCGTCGACAGCGTCGACGACCTGGACGCCGTGGCCCGTGCGATCGCCCGCGCCGCCAGCCTGTTCTCGGCCCAGATGTGCACTAGCCCACAGGTCGTCTACATCGCGCCCGCGCTGTTCGCCGTCCTGTCCGCCGCCATCGTGGACCAGATCGACGCCATCGCCGCCGACCCCGCCCAGGCGGCCGGGATCATGGGCGCGATCCAGGGCGAGCTCAGCCTGAAGGTCGTCACCGAGACCCGTCGGGCCGTCATCGGCCTGCCGGGCGTCCATGTCCTGCGCGAAGGCGCGCCCTACGCCCATCCGCAGTTCCCCGACGCCCGCACGATGACCCCGCTCGTCGTCGCCATCGAGAGCGGCGACCGGCACGACCTCTACGCCGAGGAACGCTTCGGCCCGGTGCTCTTCCTCGTCTCGATGGAGGCCGACCAGGCGGTGATGGAGGCGACCTGGCTGGCCAGGACCCGCGGCTCGATCTCGTCCTACCTCTATTCGACCGACGAAGCCTTCATCGACCGCGCCACACCCGCCTACGAGACCGCCGGCGCCAATCTGTCGATCAATCTGACCGGAGCGATGTGGATCAACTTCGCCGCCGCCTACAGCGACTACCACGTCACCGGCCTGAACCCGGCGGGCAACGCCTGCCTGGCCGACCTGGCCTTCGTCGCCTCGCGCTTCCGCATCGTCCAGCGACGGCGGCCCATCGCGTGACCCAGGACGTGTTCATCGCCGGCGTCTCCATGACCGTCTTCGGCAAGCGGCCCGCCGACAGCGTCAAAACGCTGACCGACCATGCGGTGACGGCCGTGCTGGTCGATGCCGGCGCCGCGGTCGAGGACATCGAGGCCGCCTGGTTCTCCAACACCCGCCAGCCTATGCTGGAGGGCCAGAACACGGTCCGCGGCCAGATCGCCCTGCGCCCCCTGGGCCTGACCCGCATCCCCGTCGTCAACGTCGAGAACGCCTGCGCCTCGGGCTCCACCGCCCTGCTCCAGGCCATCCATTGGCTGCGCTCGGGCGCCGGCGACATCGCACTGGTCGTCGGCGTCGAGAAGATGGTCTTCCCCGACCGCCCCGACCGCGTCGCCGCCGCCTTCGCCGGCGGGACCGACATCCACGATCGCGAGGGCGTCGTCGCCTACATCCGGCAGATGGGCGGCGAGGAGCCGGACCCCGGCGACGCTTCTGGGCGCAGTCTGTTCATGGACCTGTACGCCGCCCAGGCCCGCGCCCACATGGCCCGTTTCGGCACCACCCAGACCGACTTCGCCCGCCTGGCGGCCAAGAACCACACCGCCGCCGAACGCAACGCCCGGTGCCAGTACCGCACCCCCATGACCGTCGATCAGGTCCTGGCCGACAAGCCCGTCGTCTTCCCCTTCACCCGCGCCATGTGCGCTCCGGTCAGCGACGGCGCGGCCGCGGCGATCCTCTGCTCCGCTGCGGGTCTCAAGCGGCTCGGCGCCGAAGCCCGCGCCGTCCGGATCCGCGGCTGTGTCCTGACCAGCGCCGGCGCCCGGGACGCCCGCGACTTCGACACCCATATCGGCCGCCGCGCCGCCCTGGCCGCTTACGAACAGGCCGGCCTGGGACCGAAGGACATCGACGTCGCCGAAGTCCATGACGCCACCAGCTACGCCGAGCTCCAGCAGATCGAGAACCTCGGCCTGGCCGAGCCGGGCACGGTCGGCGCCCGCGCCGCCTTGGGCGACTTCGCCCTGGGCGGCCGCACGCCCGTGAACCCCTCCGGCGGCCTGATCGCCAAGGGACATCCGGTCGGCGCCACCGGCCTGGCCCAGATCTTCGAACTCTCCGCCCAGCTGCGCGGCGAAGCCGCCGCCCGCCAGGTCCCGCACGCCCGCATCGCCGTGGCCGAGAACGGCGGCGGCTTCCTCGGCGTGGAGGAGGCCGCCACGGTCGTCACCGTGCTGGAGGGCCGGGCCGCATGAGCCATCCCATCCGCGCCCTCTACGACGGCCCGCCGGACAAGGCCGTCCGCCCCGCCCTGTTCGACGGCGAGACGACCCTGACCCACGGCGAGCTGATCGCCCGGGTCGAGCGCGCCGCGCCGACCTCGCCGCGCGTGGAATCGGC
>NZ_JBNFOJ010000244.1:0-4097 GCF_057364705.1 Brevundimonas sp. CURTG3B2_SDJG | reverse complement strand
ATTTCAGGGCCAGAAGCAGGGCCAACGCCCGGCTGTCTCTATGCGAGACCGCCAGGAGTCACGCAGGCCCCGCCCCAGAGCCACTCGGATCATTCCGGCGTCGGAGTCGGCTCGATCGGCCCGTCGGCGGTCTCGGGATTTGACCGACGGACATGGCGTGTCTCCAAGGCAGGGGTGGATTCCGAACGATACTGACGCGTCCCAGCGGGGTTCGACCACCTTTTTCTGATGGCGGGGCGGACTCCGCGGCGGAACCCCGGCGCCGCCCGCGTTGTCGCCCCCTTGGCGTTTGGCCTAAGAAGCCCTTTCTGCACCCGGTCCGGAGTTTCCCCCATGCTGATCCACCTGTCGTCCTGGCCCGAGATCGACGCCCGGCTGAAGGCGACCAGGACCGTCGTGGTGCCGATCGGGTCGAACGAGCAGCATGGGCCGACGGGGCTTCTGGGCACCGACTGGCTGTGTCCGGAGATCATCGCCCACGCGGCGGAGAAGGCCGACGAAAGCCTGGTGGTCGCCCCGACCTTCAACATCGGCATGGCCCAGCATCACCTGGCGTTCGCCGGGACCATCTCGCTCAGGCCCTCGACCTTCATGGCGGCGATCACGGATTGGGTCTCGTCGCTGAGCCGGCACGGGTTCGAGCGCATCTATTTCCTGAACGGCCACGGCGGCAACGTGGCGACCATCGAAGCCACCTTCGCCGAGATCTACGCCGAATGGAGCTTCGTGGAGGAGCGCCCGCCGTTCGTGCTCAAGCTGCGCAACTGGTGGGACCTGCCGGGCGTCAACAGCCTGTGCAACCGGCTGTTCCCGGCCGGCCACGGCATGCATGCCACGCCGTCCGAGATCGCCGTGACCCAGGCCGCCTATCCGGACCGGATCAAGGTCGCCGACTACAGTCCCAGGATCGCGCCGACCGGGCCGATCCGCGACGCCCTGGACTATCGGGCCCGGTTCCCCGACGGCCGCATCGGCTCGGATCCGGCCCAGGCCAGCCCCGAGAAGGGCCAGACCATCATCGACGCCTCGGTCGAGGCGCTGCTGAAGGATGTCGCCGACTTCTCCGGCGAGGTGTTGCCCTAGGCGCCGGCGAAGGGCACGCTCCCGCCATGACACCGCTCGACCAGGCCGCCCGCACCGCCCGCGCCGGGCAGGAGCTTCTGCAAGCGTCGGGCGACGTCATCGCCCGCCGGCTGGAGATCGTCTCGGACGCCCTGCGCGATCCGACCCGCGCCGATCTGCGCGAGATGAGCCTGATGGGCTCCGAAAAGGTCGAGGCCCTGAGCGCTTCGGCGGCCGCGGGGCTGAACGGCGCGATGTCGCTGGCCGCGACGGGCGCGTCCGTGGCGGCGCGCGAAACGGCCGCCGCGCGCAAGGCGCTGGACGCGGTGGTCCACGCCCGCACCCCGGCCGAGGCCGCCCTGGCCCACGGCGCCTGGGCGACCGGAGCCCTGACGCGGGCGATGACGGACGGCTGGGCGCTGGGCGCCTCGATGCTGAAGCTCCAGGCCGACGCCCTGGCCCCGATCCACGCCGCCGCCGTCGCCAATGCGAAACGGCTGAAGCGCTAGGTTCAATCGACATTCAAACCCGTCATTCCCGGCCCCCGGGTCGCGCCGCTTGCGCGGCCTCGCCCGAGGGGTGAACCCGCCGGGAATCCATGAACACGAAAGGCGGAGGTCGAGACCTCCAAGGGCCCCGATCGTGATCCTGGATGGCCGGGACAAGCCCGGCCATGACGGAAACAAGGTTCAGAGGCCAAGGCTATCGACTGAATGTCGATTGAACCTAAGGCCTCACCGGAACGGCGGCTCGTCGAAGGCGCGAAGCTTGCGCGAATGCAGCCGCGAGCCCTCGCCGCGCAGCAGGTCGACGGCCTGGATGCCGATCTGCAGGTGCTCCGAAATCGAGCCCTCGTAGAAGCGGTTGGCCTGTCCTGGCAGCTTGATCTCGCCGTGCAGGGGCTTGTCGGAGACGCACAGCAGGGTCCCGTAGGGCACCCGGAAGCGGTAGCCCTGGGCGGCGATGGTGGCGCTCTCCATGTCGATGGCCACCGCTCGGCTCTGGTTGAAGCGCAGCGCCGACTTGGAATAGCGCAGCTCCCAGTTCCGGTCGTCGGTGGTGACCACGGTGCCGGTGCGCAGGCGCCGCTTGATCTCCTCGCCGGGCATGCCCGAAACCAGCTTGGCGGCGTCGTAGAGCGCGCGCTGGACCTCGGCGATCGAAGGGATCGGGATGTCCGGCGGCAGGACGGCGTCCAGCACGTGATCGTCGCGCAGATAGGCGTGGGCCAGGACGTAGTCGCCGATGGTCTGGGAGGGGCGCAGGCCGCCGCAGTGGCCGATCATCATCCAGGCGTGCGGCCGGGTGACGGCCAGGTGGTCGCAGATCGTCTTGGCGTTGGACGGGCCGACGCCGATGTTGACCAGGGTGATGCCGTTCCAGCCCGGGGCCGTCAGGTGGTAGGCCGGCATCTGGTGCTTCTTCCACGCGGCGTCGGCGATGACGGCCTCGGGGTTGGGCGTGTCGCGGGTCACCACCACCCCGCCCGAGGTGGAGAAGGTCTCGTAGGGGCTGTCCGGGTCCTTCAGCTGTTCCAGCGACCAGCGGACGAACTCGTCGACGTAGCGGTTGTAGTTGGTGAAGAGGATGTAGCTCTGCACGTCCTCGACCGGCGTGCCGGTGTAATGGCGCAGCCGGGCCAGCGAGAAGTCGGTGCGCAGGCCGTCGAACTGCGACAGCGGGAAGTCTTCGGCCGGGTCGAACAGGCCGTCCGAGATCTCGTCGCCGATATGGGCCAGGTCGGTGGTCGGGAAGTAGCGGGCGATGGCCGCCGTCATGGTGGCGTCCAGGACCACGTCCGAGCCGTCCAGCACGTAGGGGAAGGGAATCTCCTGGTCGGACGGACCGACGTCGAAGGTCGCGCCGTAGTCCTGCTCCAGCAGGGTCAGCTGCTCGTTCAGATACGAGCGGAACAGTTCGGGCCGGGTGACGGTGGTGGAGTAGACGCCCTGGCGCGACAGGCGGGCGTAGGCGCGCGCGGCCAGGTTGGCGGGGCGGTCGCCGAACCAGCTGACCCGCAGTTCGGGGTAGGAGAAGAGGCCGTTGGCCCGCGCTTCGGCGTCGGGACGTTCGCCGGTGTCGAGGAAGGTTTTCACCGCCCCGCGCAGATTGGCGACGGATTGGCTGTAGAGGGTTTCGAGGCGGTCCAGCGCCGCCTGTGCTGTCATCGTGTCTGTCATGGCCTCCCTTAACGGAAGTCGATGACGTTGGCGAGACGGCCCAGGTTCAGGGCTCCGGCGACGCGGCCCGGGCCAGCAGGGCAGAGGTGTCGCGGTCGTCGGCGAAACGGGCCTTAAGCGCCGCGCCGTCGGCTTCCAGGACGTTGCATTGCAAGGTTCGAAGCGCCTGTTGGATCTGCGCGCGGCGCTCGGGCTCGTCGCTGTACTCGCCGCCCCAATGCTCGCACATGCGCGCCCGGCCGATCCAGGCCAGGACCTCGGGATCGACGGACGTCGCCACCTCGATCGCCCGATCCTGGATGCGGACGTCGTCCAGGACCATCCGGTCGTCCCGCAGCGAAAAGCTCAGCTGGGCCGAACCGCCGGTGGCGCAGCAATTGCCGTCTTCCGGCTGCCATAGCGGCGTGGTCGCGCCCAGATAGTCGTACCGGATCTGCACGCCCTTCCAGACCTCCAGTCCCGGCGGCAGGCGACGCGCCAGCTCGTCGCGCCAGCTGGTGTTGTCGATCTGGGCCAAGGGCCGGGCGCGATCCTCGGTCCAGCGGAAGACGACGTCGGCGTTGTGCGATCCCGAACCGCCGTAATAGCCGGGCGCGGCGACCCAGGTTCCGGCGTCGTCCTGGATCAGCACCGGCGCTTCGTAGAACCCGCCCTTTCCCCAGGCGGCGGGCGTCAGCGGGCCGTCCGCGTCGCCGATCAGCAGGACGAAGGCGCCGGTCACTCCGTCCTCGTCCGTCGAGCCGCGCTGGGTCTGCCAGAAACAGCAGGCGCCGTCGCCGCGGCGCAGCCAGCCGCCCCTCGGCGCTGCAGCCGTCCAGGCCCAGGGGGACGCAGTCCGTCAAACAGTTGAGCCAG
>NZ_JBNFOJ010000243.1:0-4109 GCF_057364705.1 Brevundimonas sp. CURTG3B2_SDJG | reverse complement strand
GTCGTGGTGCCCCGCGCCACCGTGGTGCACGACGGCCGCGACGCGCCGGAACAGGGCCTGCTGGTTGACCTCGCCGACCAGGAAGCAGTCGGCGCCGTCGTCCAGCAGCGCGTTCTCGGCCCAACCCCGGGCGACGACGGCGCGGCGGCCCTGGGCGCGGATGGCCTGGATGGCGGTCCGACCCGCGTCCTTGGTCGTCTGCAGGGCGATGCTGCCGAAGCCGACGTAGACGGGCGGCGGACCGGCGGCGAGGAAGGCCTCGAGGTCGGCGGGCAGGGGACGGTCGTCCGGCAGGATCCAGGCGCCCGTCTGCACCGGACGGCAAAGGTCGGTCGGCAGCCAGGGCCACAGGACCGGGTCCGAAGCCAGGAACGGGTGGTCGGTGAAGACGTGGTCGCGGACGTTGCCGAGGGTTGAAAGGCCGAGCGAGGCTCGCTGGGTGTTGATCGTCCCGCCGAAGAGGTCGTTCATCGCCTCGACGTTCAACGCCCAGAGCGCTCGGGCGTCGGTCACCTCCGGCGGATGCGGGCGGCCCGGATATTCGAAGGGCCGGTGATGGTGCGACGGAAGGAAGAGCGGGCAGAAGGTGACGTGGGCGTAGGCGAGGCCGCGCATCTCGGCCACGCACTGGGCCGCGGCGACGGACGGCATCAGGCCCGTGGCCACGACGGCGTCGCAGCCCGTCGCCGCCGCGTCGATCGCCTCGTACTGGGCCCCGATCATGATCGCGCCGTACTCGGGAATGCTCCGGGGGGCGCGCTTCGCCGCCTCGATCCATTCGCGCACCGGCGAGAAGGCCGGCGCCAACTCGACGCCCGCGCGGTCCGCCAGCTTGAGAAACTCCAGGTCCGCCGGAGCGGACACCACCGCCTCGGCGCCGAGCGCCTTCAGCGCCACGGCCAGAGCGATCAGCGGCTCGACGTCGCCGCGGGAGCCATAAGTCGACAACAGGATGCGCATGCGTGATTTCCCCTCTTCCGCTGAGGGTCCGGCACTCTGCGCATAAAAAGCCGTCGGGCAATTCTTGAACGAAACTGTTTCGTGCCCACCTCCGACATGCCCGGGAGGCCGAAGCTCCCGCGCGCCCCCTCGAAACGAAAGCGATCCTGCCCGTCGGCGGGCGACTTGCTCCGGATAATGACACCGGTTACCTAGACGGCGCGGCCGAGCCCGGACAAGGTGACCTTCATGTACTGCAAGACCTATCACGCCACCCATCCGGACATGATGGACGGGGTCACCAACGACCAGCTGCGCGAGCGCTACCTGATCGACGGCCTGTTCGCGGCGGGCGAGATCCGCCTGAACTACACCCACTACGAACGCTTCGTGATCGGCGGCGTCGCGCCGGGCGCGGCGACCGTGCGCCTGCCCGACCAGACCGAGCCGGTCTCGGCGGCGGGGCGCCCGTTCCTGGAACGCCGCGAACTGGGCGTGGTCAACGTCGGCGGGACGGCCGGCACGGTCACGGTCGACGGTCAGGCCTATGTGCTGGAAGCCAACGACGGCCTCTACATCGCCATGGGATCCAAGGACGTGACCTTCGCCGGCGACACCCGCTTCTACCTGGCCTCGACGCCGGCCCACGTCCGCTACGAGACCAAGCACATCTCGCTGGCCCAAGCCGTGCCGCTGGAGCGCGGCGCGCTGGAGACGTCCAACGAGCGGACCATCTACCAGTACATCGTCCCCGCCACCTGCCAGTCCTGCCAACTGCTGCTGGGCCTGACGATCCTGAAGACGGGCAGCGTCTGGAACACCATGCCGCCGCACCTGCACGACCGCCGCAGCGAGGTCTATTTCTACTTCGGCCTGGGCGAGACCGACCGGGTCTTCCACTTCATGGGCGAGCCGGATGCCCAGCGGCACATCGTGGTGGCCGACGGCGAGGCGGTGGTGTCGCCGCCGTGGTCGATCCACATGGGCTCGGGCACGTCCAACTACACCTTCATCTGGGCCATGGGCGGCGAGAACCTGGACTACACCGACATGACCGTCCTCGACATCTGCCAGCTGAAATGAGCGGCTTCGACCTTTCCGGCCGGACGGCTCTGGTCACCGGCGCCAACACCGGCCTGGGGCAGGCGATCGCGGTGGGCCTGGCGGAAGCGGGCGCCGACATCGTCGCCGTCGGCCGCTCGGCGCCGACCGAGACGGCGGAGCTGGTCGCCCGGACCGGGGCGGCGCTTCACGCCATCCCCGCCGACCTGTCCTCGACCGCGCCGATCGCCGACGTGGTCGCCCAGGCCGTGGACGCCATGGGCGAGATCGACATCCTGGTGAACAACGCCGGGATCATCCGCCGCGCCGACAGCCTGGACTTCACCGAGGAAGACTGGGACGCGGTGATCGACACCAATCTGAAGTCGGCCTTCTTCCTGAGCCAGGCCGTGGCCCGGACCTGGGTGGAGGCCGGGCGGGGCGGCAAGATCATCAACATCTGCTCGATGCTGAGCTTCCAGGGCGGCATCCGCGTGCCGTCCTACACGGCCTCCAAGAGCGGCCTGGCGGGGCTGACGCGCCTGCTGGCCTGCGAGTGGGCGTCGAAGGGCATAAACGTCAACGGCATCGCGCCGGGCTATTTCGCCACCAACAACACCGAGGCCCTCAGGGCCGACGAGACCCGCAGCCGCGATATCCTGGCCCGCATCCCCGGCGGGCCGCTGGGGTGACCCGTCGGACCTGAAGGGCGCGGCGGTCTTCCTGGCGTCGGACGCCGCGGCCTATGTCCATGGCACGGTGCTGGCGGTGGATGGGGGTTGGCTGGCGCGGTAGGGGCCGATCGAGATTCACTCTCACCTGTCATTCCAGGGCGTCCGCAGGACAACCCGGAGCCCAGGAGGTTCGGATCCGGCGTCGATCCGGGTCAGCAGCGCGACCGCGGTCCTGGGTTCCGGGTTCTTTCGCTGCGCTCAGCCCCGGAATGACGATTTCAGAGCGTCAGAATCTCCGAACGTCGATCGGCCTCGGCGGCGGGATCGCGACTGGATTGTCAAAGACCTGAACGCATGCGGGTTCGCGCTCGCCGGGGGACCCGGGCGAGGGTGGGGAGGAGCGGAGCGCGGGCGTGGCCGGACCGTATGTGGTCCCCTGCTTTCGCGTTGCGGGGACCGGAGAGATTTTCGGCCGTCGTCCATGCTCCGCCGCGACCGGTTCGCGCGAGCGGACGGGGGCGGGCTTCCTGCAGCCTGCGGGGCTTGTGGCGTTTTCCCACCCCGACCTTGTCGCCGCTTAAGCCCTTTCCGTCCTTTGCCCACGACGGGCGGAAGGCGGCCAGGCCTTCCGGGCTCCGGAGTTTCCTACCCCCCGGACAGTCCCGCGCCCCCACGCGCCCGATTGTCCGCTGCAGCAGGTCCTCGCCGCCACAGGGTCCGGGTCGCGATCACAGGATGCGGTTTCCCGCTCGATCGCACCCCGCCGCACGCGATGGCCCTGGCGCCAGACGCCCTCCCCTCGCGACGGGATGGGCAAAAGTATAGGACGGGTCGAAACCCAGGCGGGTTCAGGACGCTGAGGCACAAGGAAAGCCGCGAGATTCCAGAAGCTTGGCGCGCTCGGATTCGCTGGGAATCCGCCGATGACCGACGGTCGAGCACCACGTTCACCTCTCCATTCGCAGCCAAGCGAATGGGGAGGACAGGTCGGCGCGTTCAGCGACGACCAAGAGGGGGCGACGCCAGCGGATGGGATCGGAGCTCAGATGGGCCGCCGCCGGCGTCGCCCCCTCCTGACGGCTTCGCCGTCTGTCCTCCCCATCGCCTTGAAGGGGCGATGGGGAGGTGAGGCGTCTTCGCTGGGATGACGAAAGTGGAGCGGGGTGGTCACGCCAGGCTGTTCAGCCAGTCCTCCAGATTGGTGAAGCCGTCCCCGTTCCGATCCGCCGGGCCGTCCGCCCCGTCGCCAGGATCCAGGCCGTTCGCCTCCTCCCAGTCGTCGGGCATGCCGTCGCCGTCGCCGTCGATCCACGGCGTTCCAGCGTCCAGCGCCGGCCAGCCACCGACCTGGGCCTGGCTGTCGATGATGCGGCCGGTGCGCGTCCTCACGCCCTCGATCACCCGCGCGTCGATGGCGTCACGGGTCCCGGCCCGCGCCGCGCCCGACAGCACGGC
>NZ_JBNFOJ010000242.1:0-4112 GCF_057364705.1 Brevundimonas sp. CURTG3B2_SDJG | reverse complement strand
CCAAGGTCGCGCCGGCGCTGAGGTCGCCGCCGCGCCCGCCGGGACGCCGCCCAAGGCCAAGTCCGAGAAGGCCCTGCGGCTGGCCCAGGCGCTGCGGGATAACCTGAAGCGCCGGAAGACCGCGGCCCGGTCAGCAAGACAAAGCAACTGAAAGTCATCGGGCGCGCCGAACGCGCGGCCTTTCGCGGACCCTGGCGTCCGCGCTAGATAACCGATCCCCTCGCTCCAGGCATTTCGCCGTACGGGGCGGGCCGCAAGAGACGACATGGACAGCATCGCCATCACCGGCGGCGCCACGCTGAACGGGACGATTCCCGTGAGCGGCGCCAAGAATTCCGCCCTCAAGCTGATGGCCGCCTCGATCCTGACCGATCAGCCGCTTCTGCTGACCAACATGCCGCGCTTGGCGGACACCAAATTCCTGGGCCGGCTGTTGCGCGAACTGGGCGTCGAGGTGACCGAGCGCGACGGGGTCGACGGCCAGGAGACGCTGTTCGACGGGCGACAGATCCGCTCAACCTTCGCGCCCTATGACCTGGTTCGCCAGATGCGGGCCAGCTTCAACGTGCTGGGTCCGCTGCTGGCGCGAACCGGCGAGGCCAAGGTGTCGCTGCCCGGCGGCTGCACGATCGGCGCGCGGCCGGTGGACCTGCATCTGCAGGCGCTGCAGGCTCTGGGGGCCGAGATCGAGCTGGACGAGGGCTACGTGACCGCCCGGGCGCCGAAGGGGCTCAAGGGCGCCGAGATCGAATTCCCCTTCGTGTCGGTGGGCGCCACCGAGCACGCCCTGCTGGCCGCCGTGCTGGCGGATGGCACGACGGTGCTCCGCAAGGCCGCGCGCGAGCCCGAGATCGGCGACCTGGCCCGCTGCCTGAGCGCGATGGGGGCCCGGATCGAGGGCGTGGACACCGATGTGTTGACCATCACGGGCGTCGGCTCGCTGAGCGGGGCCACCTGGCCGGTGATCGCCGACAGGATCGAGATGGGCTCCTATGCCGTGGCGGCGGCCATGGCGGGCGGCGAGGTGCGGCTGACGCGAGCCCGGCCCGAGCTGATGTCCGCCCTGAGCGAGAAGATGGTCGAGGCCGGGGTCGAGGTGACGCCGACGGCGGACGGGGTGATCGTCAAGCGCGACCCGAAGCAGCGCCTGAAGGCGGTGAACGTCGCGACCGAGGTCTACCCCGGGTTCGCGACCGATCTGCAGGCCCAGTTCATGGCGCTGATGACCACGGCCGAGGGCGACAGCGTCATCCACGAGAACATCTTCGAGAACCGCTTCATGCACGCGCCCGAGTTGGCGCGCCTGGGCGCCGACATCCACGTCCACGCCGGCGAGGCGGTGGTGAAGGGGGTCGAGACCCTGCATGGAGCCCAGGTGATGGCCACCGATCTCAGGGCCTCGGTCAGCTTGGTCATCGCCGGCCTGGTCGCCCAGGGTGAGACGACGGTCGGTCGCGTGTATCATCTGGATCGCGGTTTCGAGCGTTTGGAAGAGAAGCTGGGCGCCTGCGGCGCCGAGATCAGACGCATCAAGGGCGACGCGCATGAGCATTGAGGCCAAGGGCGTGGACGGGACGGCGGCGGCCAAGGCGCCGGTCGAGCCCCTGCGCCTGCTGGCCGAGGACGCCGACGACCTGCACATCATCTCCGTCGCGCTGCAGGACGCCATCTTGCGACCGGTCGACATCGTCTGGGAACGCTCGGCGCGCCGGGTGACCCTGGCCCTGTCGCGGTTCTGTTGGGAATGCGGCGGCACGCGAGTGATGGCGGCCATGCAATTCGGCGACGTCAGCGCGGTGAAGAGCCGGAGGCTGCCGCGCGGGCCCGAGACCCCTCTGGAGCTGCTGGCGATGGACTTCGAGCCAGGTGAGGCCCCGGGCGGTCGCGTGATCATGATGTTCGCCGGCGGCGGGGACCTACGCATCGATGTTGAGTGCCTGGACGCGGTGCTGACCGACCTGTCCGAGCGCTGGCCGGCGCGGATCGCGCCGACCCATCTGGAAGAGACGGCCGAGGGATCCGCGGCGTGAGCGAGCACAGGCTGGCGTCGATCGAGCTGGACGCGGCGACCCTGCCGGCGGCGACAGCCGAGATCGAACACGAACGGCGCGTGGCGATCTTCGACCTCATCGAGAAGAACGTCTTCGAGCCATCGGGCGCGGGCGGAGGTCCCTACGCGCTGAAAATGTCGTCCCAGGACGGGCGCCTGGTGTTCGACGTCGCCGGGCCGGACTTTTCAAAGGCCCATGGCCTGTCGATGTCGCCGCTGAACAAGGTGATCAAGGACTACATCGAGATCTGCGATAGCTACTACGAGGCGTTGCGCGGAACCTCGCCGGCCAAGATCGAGGCGGTCGACATGGGGCGGCGCGGCCTGCACAACGAAGGGGCCGAACTGCTGAAGGCCCGGCTGGACGGCAAGATCGCCATCGACCACGAGACCGCACGGCGTCTGTTCACCCTGGTCACGGCGCTGTATCGGCGCTGACGGCACGCCGCTCGCGCCTCCCTCGACTAACGGCGCGTTTTCGGGCATATGCCCGCACCTTCGACGCGCGCTCCGCCCGGCGCACGTTCTCGACTCGTATCCATCGGGCGTGAGAGGCCGCATGGCTAAGGAAGAACTGCTCGAGTTTCCCGGCGTCGTCAGCGAACTGCTGCCGAACGCGACGTTCCGCGTGACGCTCGAGAACGACCACGAGATCATCGCCCACACCGCGGGCAAGATGCGCAAGAACCGCATCCGCGTGCTGGCCGGCGACAAGGTCCTGGTCGAGATGACGCCCTACGACCTGACCAAGGGCCGCATCACCTACCGCTTCAAGTAAGGACGGGCTCGAATGAGCCGTCCTGAACTGGTGCTGGCCTCGTCCAGCCCGCGCCGCGTGGAATTGCTGGCGCTGGTCGGGATCACGCCCGACCGCATCGACCCCGCCGACATCGACGAGACGCCGCTGAAGGGCGAGACGCCGCCGCGCCTCGCCGCCCGGCTGGCCTCGTCCAAGGCCCAGGTGGTCGCCGCCCGTGCGCCCGACGCCGTCGTGCTGGCCGCCGACACCGTCGTCTCGGTGGGTCGGCGCTTCCTGGAGAAGGCCGCGGACGAGGCCGAGGCGGTTCGCTTTCTGAAACTCCTCTCGGGCCGCGGGCACCGGGTCTACACCGGGGTGGCGGTGGTCACGAACGGGCGGCTGACCCAGCGCGTCGTCGAGACCCGCGTGACGTTCAAGGTGCTTTCGGACGCCGAGATCGACGCCTACGTCGCGTCGGGCGAATGGAAGGGCAAGGCCGGAGGTTATGGCATCCAGGGTCGGGCCGGGGCCTTCGTGACCCGGCTCGTGGGCAGTTATCCCGCGGTGATGGGCCTGCCGCTGCCTGAAAGCGTCAACCTGCTGGCTGGCGCGGGCTGGCGGCCGGCGTGAGCCAGATCGAGGTCTTCCTGGACGACACGCCCGGCGAAATCCGCGGCGTCGTGCGGCGCGACGGCCTCTACGAACACATCCTGATGGACACCGAGGGCGATCGGCCCGAGTTGCGGTTGGGTGCGCGCTCGGTCGGCCGTGTGGCCGAAGTCTGGCCCGGTCTGGGCGGCAGCTTCGTGGAACTGGAGTCGGGCCCTGTCTTCCTGCCTTTCAAGCCCGGCCTGATGGCCAGGGTCGGCGAGAAGGTCGAGATCGAGATCGTCGCCGAGGCCCGGACGGGCAAGGCGCCCGCGGCGCGGTGGATCGGGCCGGCCGAGGGGGAGGCGAGGCTGCTGGCTCCGGGACCCACGGTGGCCGAGACCCTTCAGGTCTTAGCGCCGGGCGTGACGCCGGTGACGGGGCGGGCCGCGATCGAGGCCGGCTGGGAGGCGGTCGAGGACGCCGAGCAGGGAGACGACGCCTCGGATCGTCCGGTGCTGGTCGAGCGCACGCGGGCGATGATCACCGTCGACATCGACCTGAACCGTCACGTTTCCGGCGGCGCCAAGGCGCGGGCCGAAGCGAATCGGCAGGGGATGAAGGAAGCTGCCCGGCTGATCCGTCTCCGCCGCTGGGGTGGTTTGGCGGCCATCGACCTGATTTGGCTCGGGCGGCGACGGCGCGGCCATGGCGGCCGCGCCAGGGCTGCCTTCG
>NZ_JBNFOJ010000241.1:0-4123 GCF_057364705.1 Brevundimonas sp. CURTG3B2_SDJG | reverse complement strand
CCGAGGCCACCGCCTCGCCCACCACCTCGGCCACGGGCGCGGCGCGCTCCGCCAGGCGGCCGCCGTCGGCCAAGGCGACCATCTCGCGGCTGAGGCTCTCGATCTCGGCTCCGCTCTCGGCGATCCGGGCCAGAAGGTCGCGCTGGCGCTCGTTCAGTTCGCCCAGCCGACCGCTGCGCAGCATCTCGGCCACCGTGACCACGCCGGTCAGGGGCGAGCGCAGCTCCTCGCCCACGCGTCCGATCAGCTCGGACTTGGCGGCGCTGTCGTTCTCGGCGGCCGCCCGGCGGCGGTCCAGCGCCTGGGCGAGCAGGTCCAGCTCCTTCAGCAAGGCCGCCAGCGGATAGGCGGTGAGGACCAGGGCGCCGAAGAAGACCGGCACGACAAGGCCCGGATCCACGCCGAAGCGGGGCATGCGCGAGACCGGTCCTTCGCCCAGAGCGGCGGCGCCGATCACCGCGATCGCAATCGCGCCGACGCCCAGGGCGGCCCCTCGGTCGCGGTCGTTCAGCGCGGCCCAGGCGACCATGGGAAAGGCCATGAAGGCCACCGGCAGCTGCGTCTGCCAGCATAGCAGGAAACACACCGCGCCGATGGCCGTCGGCCCGGCCAGGGCCTTCAGCCAGCCGCCGCGGCTCACCAGCCCCAGCGACAGGGCGAACGGAGCCACGATGGCCATGCCCATGGTGTCAGCCAGCAACCAGACGCCGGCCTGCGCCGCCAGCGTCTCGCCGCTGACTCCCAGACGCGCGAACAGGAACAGCGCCGCGATCAGGGTGGAGGCCAGCGGCCCGGCCAGCACGGCCCCCAGCAAAAACTGGCGCAGGTCCCGCAGGCCGCATAGCGGCATGGCGATCCGGCGCATGAACCAGGCGGCGACGGCGATCTCGGTCACATTGGCGACCGGGAAGGCCGCCGACACGTCCCAGGCACGGCCCATCGCCAGGTTCGCGGCGATCATCGCGACCAGGATCGCCGCCAGCGCCAGCCGCCTTTCGAACGGCGTGCGACACATCCGCAGGACGAACGCCAGACCCACCGCGTTGGCCGGCCAGAAGGCGGTGATTCCCGGGGAGCCCTCGAAGAACAGCGAGGAGCCGTAGCAGAGCAATCCCACCACGACGCCCAGGGCCGCGAAGGCGGGCAGGCGCGCCGGGGCGAAGTCGGACCAGGGCCGGGAGTGCGTCATGACGGCCCAGCTTGGCCGAACGTGGTGTACGCGGGATTAAGCCTCTTGCGCCAGCCGCCCGATCCGCTTGATCTCCCACTCCAGCCGCACGCCGAGCTTGGCCGCGACGTCGGCGCGAACCGCCTCGCCCAGGCCCTCGATGTCGGCGGCGGTGGCCTCGCCCGGATTGATCATGAAGTTGGAGTGCAGCTCACTGAACTTGGCCCCTCCGCCGGTCACGGCGTGCAGCCGCCCGCGCCACCCGGCCTCGTCCACCAGTTTCCAAGACGAATGGCCCGGCGGGTTCTTGAACGTGGAGCCCCCGGTCTTCTCGCGGATCGGCTGCGTCTGCTCGCGGCGGCTGGTGATCTCCTCGATCCGGGCCTGGACCTGGGCCGGGTCGGCCGGCGTCCCGCGATAGGCCGCCTCGATCCAGATGATCTCGGCCGGCGCCTCGGAATGGCGGTAGGTGTAACCGAAGTCGGCCAGGGCGTAGTCGACCCGGTCGCCGGACCGTGTCAGGCCCCAGGCCGAGACCAGGATGTCCTTGGTCTCCGAGCCGTAGCAGCCGGCGTTCATCGTCAGGGCCCCGCCGATGGTCCCCGGGATGCCCGCGTAGAACTCCAGCCCCCCGATCCCGGCCTTGGCCGAGGCCCTCGCCACCATCGAGTCCAACGCGCCCGCGCCCGCCGTGATGGCGTCGCCGTCCGCCGCGATCCCGGCGAAGGGGCGGCCGGCCAGACGCACCACCACGCCCTCGACCCCCCCGTCGCGCACGATGACGTTGGAGCCCACGCCCAGCACCATGACCGGCACGGCGGGATCCAGCGCCTTCAGGAAGCCGGCCAGGTCGTCCGCGTCCGCCGGGATGAACAGCACGTCCGCGTTCCCCCCCACCCGGAACCAGGTGAAGGGCCCCAGCGGCTCGTCGCGCAGCAGCTTGCCGCGAACTTCGGGCAGATTGATCGTCATGACGAATAGGCTTCTCCGGTGGCCCGCCGCGGCAGGCGTCGTTCAATTCCAGCCAGGCGACCTTGGACTGGATTCCGCAATGGCCCTGGTTGGGGATGAGGTTCGGGTCGTCCAGGCTGCCGATCGTGACGGCCAGCGTCGTATCCGTGTCGCCGTCATAGGTCAGCGGCGTACCGCAGGTCTCGCAGAAGCCACGCCGGGCGATGTCCGACGAGCGATAGGTCTTCGGCTCCCGCGTCAGCCACCGCACGGCCGACCGATCGAAATCCGCATAGGCAGCGAAGACATTGCCCACCGCCTTCTGGCACATCCGGCAGTGGCAGAACTCGGCCTTCGTCGGCGGCGCGTCGAGGGCGTAGCGCACCGCTCCGCACTGGCAACCGCCCGTGGCGAAGAGCGTCACCCCAGCGCCTCCAGTTGGGCCGGCAACGCATAGGCCCACTGGGTGATGTCGCCTGCGCCCAGCAGGACCACCAGATCGCCGGCCGGCCTCGTCGCGGATCAGGACCGGCAGGGCCTCGACGCCGTCCAGCGGCTGAACCGAGCGGTGGCCGAAGCGGCGAATGCCGTCGACCAGCGCGTGCTTGTCCACCCCCTCGATCGGCGTCTCCCCCGCGGGATAGACGTCGGCGACGATCACCGCGTCGGCGTCTGAGAAGCAGGTAGAGAACTCCTCCATCAGGTCCCTGAGTCGGGTGAACCGGTGCGGCTGGACCACGGCGACGACGCGCCCGGACTCCTCGCCCTTCTGCGCCACCTGGCGGGCGGCTTTCAGCACCGCGGCGATCTCGACCGGGTGATGGCCGTAGTCGTCGATGACCCGTACGCCGTTGGCCACCCCGGTGGTGGTGAAGCGACGCTTGACCCCGCCGAAGCCGGCCAGGCCCGCCTTGATGGCTTCGTCCGAGACGTCCAGCTCGCGCGCCACGGCGATGGCGGCCAGGGCGTTGGAGACGTTGTGCCAGCCGGCCATCGGCAGGTGCAGGCCCTCGATGCGGATCGGCTCGTCCAGGGCGGCCAGGCCCTGCTGCTGGATCACCACGTCGAAGCGGCAGCCGTCGGGGCCCATGTCGCAGTTCTCGGCCCTGACCATGGCCTGGGGGTTCAGGCCGTAGGTGACCAGCCGGCGATTGTCGATCGAGGCCACCAGCCGCTGCACCTCGGGGTGGTCCAGGCAGACGGCCGCGAAGCCGTAGAAGGGGATGTTCTCGACGAAGTCCACGAACGCCTTCCGCACGCCGTCGAAGTCGCCGTAATGGTCCAGGTGCTCGGGGTCGATGTTGGTGACGATGGCCACCGTCGACTTCAGGCGCAGGAAGCTGCCGTCCGATTCATCGGCCTCGACCACGATCCAGTCGCCGTCGCCGACCTTGGCGTTGGTTCCGTAGGCGTTGATGATCCCCCCGTTGACCACCGTCGGGTCCAGGCCCGCGGCGTCCAGCAGGGCCGCGACCATCGAGGTCGTCGTCGTCTTGCCGTGGGTGCCCCCGACCGCGATCGAGAACTGCAGTCGCATCAATTCGGCCAGCATTTCGGCACGGCGGACCAGGGGGATGCGGCGCTCGCGGGCGGCGACCATCTCAGGGTTCGAGGCCTTGACCGCGGTTGAATAGACCACCGCCGAGACGCCGTCGCCGACGTGGGCCGCGTCGTGGCCGATGAAGATCCGGGCGCCCAGCTTTTCCAGCCGCTCGGTGTTGGCGCTGGCCTTGGCGTCCGAGCCCTGCACCGAATAGCCGATCTTCAGCATGATCTCGGCGATGCCGCTCATGCCGATGCCGCCTATGCCCACGAAATGGACCGGACCGAGGTCGAAGGGGACGGGGCGAAGGCGAGCGATCATCGAAGCGGGTTAGCAGGGGTTCGGGCGGAATGCGACACCGTTCCTCCCCCAGCGGGGGAGGGGGACCGCGAAGCGGTGGAGGGGTGTTGGACCGCGCTCGCTTTGACGCCCCTCCACCATGCTTCGCATGGTCCCCCTCC
>NZ_JBNFOJ010000240.1:0-4182 GCF_057364705.1 Brevundimonas sp. CURTG3B2_SDJG | reverse complement strand
ATTTCGGTGGAGCACTGGGCGGGCGGGATCAGGGTGAAAGCGAACGCGATCCCACCGGATCGCCCAAAGCACTGGGTCCCCGCTTTCGCGGGGATGAGCGGAATGAAGAGTTCGGACCTTCTCATCACCGACTGCCGCCTGGCGACCATGGCGGAGACCGGGACGCCCTTCGGCGCGGTCGAGGACGGGGCCGTCCTGGTCCGCGACGGACGGATCGCCTGGGCCGGGCCGCGGACGGACCTGCCCGCGCACGGCGCCGCCGAGATCCGCCGCCTGGACGGTCGGTGGGTCACGCCGGGCCTGATCGACTGCCACACCCATCTGGTGTTCGGCGGCGACCGGTCGGGCGAGTTCGAGCAGCGGCTGAACGGCGCGACCTACGAGGAGATCGCTCGCGCGGGCGGCGGGATCGTGTCGTCGGTGAAGGCGACGCGGACCGAGAGCGAGGACCAGCTCTTCGCCTCGGCGCTGACGCGGCTGGCCGGGCTGAAGGCCACGGGCGTCACCACGGTGGAGATCAAGTCAGGCTACGGCCTGGATCGCGAGAGCGAGCTGAAGATGCTGCGCGTGGCGCGACGGATCGGGCGCGAGGCGGGGGTGCGGGTCAAGACCAGTTACCTGGGCCTGCACGCCGTGCCGCCGGAACACAGGGCCGAGCGCGCGGCCTATGTCGACCTGGCCATCGACGACATCCTGCCAGCGGCGCACGCCGAGGGGCTGGCCGACGCGGTGGACGCCTATTGCGAGCCGATCGCCTTCACGGTCGAGGAGACGGCGCGGCTGTTCGATAGGGCGCGGGCGCTGGGCCTGCCGGTCAAGCTGCACGCCGACCAGCTATCGGACGGCGGCGGGGCGGCGCTGGCGGCGCGGTACGGGGCGCTGTCGGCCGACCATGTGGAGCACACGACCGAGGCCGGCGTGCGGGCGATGGCCGAGGCGGGGGTGGTCGCCGTGCTGCTGCCCGGCGCGTATCTGATGCTGCGCGAGACGACGCCGCCGCCGATCGGCCTGTTCCGGGCGTACGGAGTGGCGATGGCGGTGGCGACGGACTGCAATCCGGGCACCTCGCCGGTGGCGTCGATGACGGCGGCGCTGAACCTGGCCTGCGTGCAGTTCCGCCTGACGCCGGAGGAGGCGCTGGCCGGGGCGACGCGGATCGCGGCGCGGGCGCTGGGCCTGGGGGCCGAGACGGGGACGCTGGAAGCCGGCAAGGCGGCGGACCTGGCGGTCTGGGACATCGAGCGACCGGCCGAGCTCTGCTACTGGCTGGGCAAGCCGCTGCTGCACGCCCGCTACGTCGGCGGCATGCGCGCATAGGTGGTTTGTTAAGGCGAATCCGCACACGCTCGCGGCATGGAGCCGAAGCGTGACCGCGTCGAAGCCTGGCTGATCGTCGCCCTGGTGGCGACGACGGCGACCTATGGCCTGGCGGCCAGCCTGATGATCGCCGGCGTCCTGGCCTAGGCGCGCCACTCCGTCAGGGCGGCGACGTCGGGGCGGGGCCTCTCGAGCGGCGGTGCGGCGAGCGTGCCCAGGTGAATGAAGCCGGCCACCTGCTCTCCTTCGCGAACACCAATCAGTTCAAGCGCTTCGCGGTCGTAACTGTACCAGTCCGTGATCCAGCTGGAGGACCAGCCGAGCGCGCCCGCGGCATGCTCGATGTTCATGCACACGGCGCCGGCCGAGAGCAGCTGTTCCCAGACGGGGACCTTGGGGCTTTCGACGGGGGCGGAGACGACCAGGATGGTGACCGGCGCGGCGGTGAACTTGGCCAGCACCATACGCGCCTTGTCCGGCCCGGGCTGGCGGGCAGCGAGGGGCTGGAGGGCCTGGGCCAGGGCGGCGCGGCTTCCGGGCCCAGAACCACGAAGCGCCAGGGGAACAGCTTGCCGTGATCCGGCGTGCGCGCGCCGAGCGTCAGGATGCGCTCGATCTCGGCGCGGGACGGCCCAGGGGCGGTCAGGGCCTGGGCGGGGGCGGAACGGCGCTCGGCCAGGCGGCGCTGCAGTTCGGGGGAGGCAACGGGGAGGGGAAGGGTCTGGCCCAGATCGGCGTCGGTCATGCGGCGTAGCTAGTCGTCCGGCCGCCGCTGCGCCATACCCCGGCCATGACTGACTCGCGCAAAGACTTCGACGCCGACCGCCCGCGGCCCTCCTGGGACGACGGAAGCGATCATCCGCCGGCGTGGAGGGACGCCGGATCGACGACGATGTTCGAGAGCCCCTGGATGCGGCTGACGCGTCACGACGCGACCGCTCCGACCGGGCTGCGGGCCGACTATGTGGTGATGCGGCCGCAAAACCTGTCCGTGGGCGTGCTGCCGCTGCACGCCGACGGGACGGTGACCCTGGTGGGCCAGCAGCGCTTCGCCCTGATGAACTGGTCCTGGGAGATGCCGGAGGGCGGGGCGCCGTTCGGGGAGGACCCGCTGGAAGGCGCCCGGCGCGAGCTGGCCGAGGAGGCGGGGCTCCAGGCCGGGACATGGCTCAAGGCCTACAAGGCCGAGATGAGCAACTCGATCACCGACGAGCGGGCGATGGCCTGGCTGGCCTGGGACCTGACGCCCGCGCCGATCGCGCCGGACCCCACCGAGATCATCCGCGTGGCCCGGGTTCCGTTCGGCGACCTTCTGCGCGAGATCGGGCGCGGCGCGGTGCGGGACATGTTCACCCTGGCGACGGCCTTGAGGGCCTACCATATGGCCCAGACCGGCGAACTGCCGCCCGCCCTGTCCAAGGCCATGCTGGACAGCGTATGATGGCCGCCCTGATGGAGCCCTCGATGCCGAAGCTGGAAGTCGTCGCCGCCCAACCGGACGCCTGGACGCTGCTGCGCGCGGCGGCTGAGGACGCGGCTCGGGCCGAGCCGCATCTGGCCTCGCAGATGAACGCGGTGATCCTGTCGCACGGCGACCTGGCCTCCGCCCTCAGTTTCCAGATCGCGCGCAAGCTGGGCGACGCTGAACTGGGCGCCATGTCGGTGCGCGAGATCTGCCGCGACGCGTTCGAGGCCGATCCGCGGATCGTGGTCGCGGCCGAGGCCGATCTGCTGGCGGTGTCCGAGCGCGATCCGGCGATCCGCACGCTGTTGCAGCCGTTCCTCTACTTCAAGGGCTTCCAGGCGCTGCAGGGCCACCGCGTGGCGCACTGGCTGTGGACCCAGGGGCGCGACACCCTGGCCTTCCACCTGCAGAGCCGGATGTCGGAGCTGTTCCAGATCGACATCCACCCGGCCGCGAAGCTGGGGTCGGGCCTGTTCCTGGACCACGGGACGGGCATCGTCATCGGCGAGACGGCGGTGGTCGGCGACGAGGTGTCGATGCTGCACGCAGTCACCCTGGGCGGCACCGGGGCGGAGCGGGGCGACCGTCACCCGAAGATCGGCAGGGGCGTGCTGCTGGGCGCCGGCGCCAAGATCCTGGGCAACATCACTGTGGGCGACTACGCCAAGGTGGCGTCCGGCTCGGTGGTGCTGAAGCCGGTGCCCGCGGGCTGCACCGTGGCCGGGGTGCCGGCCCGGCTGGTCAACTGCCCGACCGAGGCGACGCCCGCCCGGACGATGGACCACACGCTGGCGGACATCGTCTACGACTTCGTGATCTGACGGGAAGACCCCTCCACCATCCTTCGCCTGTGGCTCGGATGGTCCCCCTCCCCATCTTCGATGGAGAGGTGTGGCGTGTTTCACCTCTCCACGCAGTGGGGAGGGGCTCGACGGCGAAGCCGGAGAGACGGAGGGGTTTCCCTCTGGCCACCTTTTCCCTAGGGTCCGCGCCAATTCCAGAGACCTGAGGACACCCCCATGAACGCCGCCGACATGAAGCGCGTCGAGACGCACCTAAAGCGCACCTTCAACACCGGCGGCATCATCGTGAAGCCGCGCGGCAAGCCGGCCGATTCGGCCGAGGTCTATGTCGGCGACGAGTTCATCGGCGTGGTGTTCGAGGACGAGGACGAGGCCGGCAGCTTCATGTTCGAAATGGCGATCCTGGCGGAAGACCTGCCGGAATAGGCCGCCAGACGGCGCAAGAGAAGGGCCCGGGGAGCGATCCCCGGGCCCTTCGTCGTTTCCGGCTTCGGCGCCTATTTCTTGCCGAAGATGATGTCGCCCAGAGAGGCGAAGAAGCCCTTCTTCTCGGCGGGCTCGTCCGGCGGCGGCCGGCCGGCGCGGCCTGAGCCGGCG
>NZ_JBNFOJ010000239.1:0-4211 GCF_057364705.1 Brevundimonas sp. CURTG3B2_SDJG | reverse complement strand
GGCCGTCCAGCGACACGCCCCGCCCGCCCGCCGCCGCCGCGGTCCCGGGCCGGTGTGCTCCAGCAGCCGCGAGGTCACGACCGCGCCCGACACGACCGTGAACAACAGGAACGCCGCCAGGGCCACGAAGAAGGCCAGCAGGTTGAACTTGAAGAAGCCGTGCGGCTCGGTCTCGTCGTGGATCAGGTTCAGCCCGGCCAGCAGGGCCTTGAAGCCCCGGTGCGCGGCGTAGCCGCCGATGACCACGGCGAAGAAGCTCTGGGCCGAGACCGTGCTGGCCGAGGCGTTCGCCAGGCGGTCGATCTCCTGCATGAAGATGGCGCGCGCGGCGTGCGGCATGACGTCGGCCAGGGCGGCCGCCTGTTCGCTGACCTGGCCGATCGAAAGCACGGCCTTGTAGAAACCGATCAGGATCGCGATCGCCGGAAACACCGCCAGAAGGGCGAAGAAGGAGACGCCCCCTGTGTACAGCATCACGTCACGGCCCCAGCTGCGCGTGAAGGCCTTCACCGACAGCCGCCCCCAATGCATGGGCGTCGCCCAGCGCGTGGCCGCGGCCATTTCAGTCGTGTCGCTCAATCCGGTCCCCACAACCGCCAAGAGCCCACCCTTACTCCTTTTCGTCCGTAGGGGAACCGCCCCTGGTGGTCGCACGGGGGAAATCCGGCCCGCGCCGTTGCCTCCCGCCCGGCGCCCTCGCTATGGTCCGCGGCAGTGACGACCGCCCCGGGCCGGAGGCGGCCTGGAGAACGCCGCCCTTGTCATCCGATCCCCGAATCCTGGTCGTCGCGCCCGACGACGGCCTGATCGGTCCGCTGTGCCAGGGGCTGGACGCCCTGGGCTGGCGCACCGTCACCGCGCGATCGCTGGCCGGCGCGGTGCAGGTCCTGATCGACTGGCCCCTGGAAGCCGTGATCCTGGACGCCCGGCTGCCTGAGGCCGAGGACGGCGTGCGCGCCATGCGCCAGACGGTGTCCCCGCGCCGCCTGCCCGTCCTGGCGGTCGGCGACACCGCCGGCTGGGAGCCCGGGCTGATCGACATCGGCATGTCCTCCACGCCCCATGCCGCCCAGGCGGCCCTGCGGCTGGAGAATCTGGTCCGCTCGGCCATCGCCGAAGAGGAGGTCAGCCTGCGCGAGGCCACCTTCGCGGCCCGCGGAGAACCGTTGGCGACCGGTGAGGCCGACGCCTCCGCGCTGAGAGTTCTGGCCGCCGGCAAACCCGACCGGCATTTCCTGGCCCTGTCCAACGCCTTGACCGCCCAGGGATGCGAGGTGGTGGCGGCGCCGACGCCCTACACCGCCTTCGACTATCTGCACGAGCGCCCGTTCGACGCCGCGGTGCTGTGGGGGGCGGAGGACCACACGCCCGCCCTCTCGATAGCCTCGGGCATGAAGCGCAACACCCGCCTCTATCACATCCCGGCGGTGCTCTATCTGCGTGGGTCCGGCGAGATCAATCTGGCCGAGCTGTACAACCGCGGCTTCGCCGACGTCGCCGCCGCCGACACCCCCGAAGAAGAGACGGCGAATCGAATCGTGGCCCTGGCTCGCGCGCATCGCCGCCATCTTACGGTCCGTCGCGCGCTGGAAGGCGCGCGAGGCTCGGGCCTGACGGACCCGGCGACCGGCCTGTTCACTCCAGAGCTGTTCGCCAGCCACCTGGCCCGCGTCGCCAGGGCGCGCGCCTGCGCCGTCGCCCGCTCTCGGTCGCCGTCCTGAAAGTGGCCGACACCGAGGCCGTGCGCGAAAGCGCGGCGGGGCGGCTGGCTGGACCGCGCCCTGCCCCAGATCGGCGCCATGGTATCGCGCCTGATCCGCACCGAGGACACCGCCGCCCGGCTCGCCGCCGACGTCTTCGCCCTGGCGCTGCCCGCCACTCGCGGCCAGGCGGGCCGGATCGCCGCGGACCGGATCGCCGCCGTGATCGGCTGCACGGCCTTCGACGCCGGCGCCGATAAGACCCCCTTCGTGGTCGAGTTCGAAGTCGGCGTGGCCGAGGTCATGCCCGGCGAATCCCCCGCCGTGGTGCTGGAACGGGCGTCCGCCGACATCCGGGCTTCCGCCGCGAACTAATTTGACAACTTTCTCTGTCTAATGCACGGTCGGGCCATGTCCGCCCGCCCGTCCGCCTTGCTGGACTCGCTGGAGGCCGCTCGCGCGGCCCTGACGCCGCTGCGCCAGCAGATCCTCGCGGGTCTGACGGAGCCGACCTCCGCGGCCGGCTTGGCGGAAAAACTGGGCATGCCGCGCCAGAAGATCGGCCATCATCTGAAGACGCTGGAAGTCGCCGGCCTGATCCAGCCGGCGGGCGAACGCAAGAAGCGCGGTTTCACCGAACGGCTGTTCATCGCCGCCGAACGCTATGTTCTGGACCCCGCCCTGTTGCAGGCTCCGCCCGATCCGGACGCCGTCCGGACCCAGGATCGCCATGCCGTCGATCACCTGGTCGCCACGGCCTCGACCATCGTGCGCGACGTGGCCCGGATGCGGCAGGCGGCCGAGGCCGAGGGATCGCGTCTGCTGACCCTGACCGTCGAGGCGGACGTGACCTTCGCCACGCCGGCCGATTTCGACGCCTTCTCCAACGACGTGGCCGAGGCCGTCGCCGCCCTCGCCCGGCGCTACGCCGCGCCCTCCGGCCGCCGCTATCGCCTCGCCGCCGCCGCCTATCCCGCCGTCGCCCGATCCGCTCCGACAAGGAACTGAGCCATGACCGAAGCCGCCGACCAACCCAGGGAGGACCATGTCCTCGTCGAAGTCACCGTGCCGGCCCCGGCCGACCTGGTCTGGGACGCCCTGCGCGACCCCCAGAAGATCAATCACTGGTTCGGCTGGGACGCCGACAGCCTGAAGGACGAGATCGACTTCATCTTCGTCACCCACGCGACGATCGACGAGGTGCGCAGGATCGTCAGCTTCGAGGGCGTCAACGACCGCTACGAGGTCGAAGCTCGAGGCGACCGGACGGTGGTGCGCGTGGTCCGCTCGGCGCCCGCGGGCTCCTGGTCCGACGTCTTCGACGGCATGATCGAGGGCTGGATCTCCTTCACCTGGCAGCTGGCCTTCGCCTTCGCCCGACATGACCTTAAGCCCCGCCGGACGATCTTCCTTTCGGGCCCGCCACACGCCGACAAGCTGGGCCGGTCGCTGCTGGGCCTCGACGCCGCGCCGGCCCCGGGCGAACCCTGGTCCGGGCCGCTCGGGCCTGACGTCTCCGCGGGACAAGTCTGGTTCACGGCGCGCCATCAGCTGGGCGTCACGGTCGACGCCTGGGGCGACGGCCTGCTGGTCGTCGTGGACCAGCCGCCGACCGAGAAGCAGCCGCGTGGTTTCACCATGCTGACGCTGACGACCTACGACCTTCCGGACGCCGACTTCGCCGACTTGGAAGCCCGCTGGAGGGTCTGGTGGGACGAGCGCTTCGAGACCGTCGGCCCCGGCTGCTGAAGTGAGGCTGCAGACCGACCGACTGCGGCTGCGTCCGTGGGAGGGCCGCGACCGGGCGGCCTTCGCGGCGATAAACGCCGATCCCGAGGTTCGGCGCTACTACCATCCGGCCGTGCTGAGCCGCGACGAAAGCGACGCCGTGGTCGACCAGGCCCTGGCCGATCTGGCCCGCGACGGCTTCGGCTTCCTGGCGGTCGAACGCTTGGAGGACGGCGCCCTGGTCGGCGGCGCGGGCCTCTCCAGGCCCGATCCCGCCGCCCTTCAGGCCTGGCCTCTCGAGATCGGCTGGATCCTGGGCCGCGCCTCCTGGCGGCAGGGCTTCTCCGTCGAGATCTCCCGCGCCTGTTTCGACTTCGCCTGGCGCGATCTCGGGGCCCGGAGCGTTATCGGCTACACCTCGGCGATCAACCATCCGTCGCGGCGCGCCATGGCGGCTGCGGGGATGACCGAGGTCGCGGACGCGGCCTTCGAGGACGACACCGTGCCCGAAGGCGACCCGCTGAGACCGCATGTGCTGTACCGCATCGACCGGCCCACCTGAGCCGGTCAGAGCCGTCGGTGCATGACATGCAGGCCGACCAGGCCATCCGTCGGATGATCGAACGCTTCGGGCACGGTGGCCAGGACCTCGAAAGCCGAGCGCCCGCCACAGCCGCACCGCAGGCCGGTTGGCCTCGACCACGGCGTTGAAACTGCATCGCGCGGAAGCCCTGACCGACCGCCCAGGCGATCGCGCCTCGCCCAGGGCCCGGCCCACGCCCC
>NZ_JBNFOJ010000238.1:0-4287 GCF_057364705.1 Brevundimonas sp. CURTG3B2_SDJG | reverse complement strand
CCGGCTGCGGGGACCGGGGGCCGGCGCGGCGGTGTCCTGGGCGACGCCGGCAGCCGCGAGAAGAACCGCGGCGGCGGCCAGGATGAGGGTCTTCATTGACAGGCTAGAGCTCCACGCCCAGGTGCTTCGCGACGGCGAAGATGTCCTTGTCGCCCCGCCCGCACATATTCAGCACGACATCGCCGCCCTTGCCCACCTCTTTCGCGATCTCGCCCACGCGGGCCAGGGCGTGGCTGGGCTCCAGCGCCGGAATGATCCCTTCCAGGCGCGAGCACAGCTGGAAGGCCTCCAGGGCCTCCTGGTCGGTGGCGGCGCGGTACTCGGCCCGGCCGATATCCTTCAGCCAGGCATGCTCGGGCCCGATGCCGGGATAGTCCAGGCCCGCCGAGATGGAATGGCCTTCCAGGATCTGCCCGTCCTCGTCCTGCAGCAGATAGGTGCGGTTGCCGTGCAGCCAGCCCCGGCCGCGCCCTGGATGGAGGCCGCGTGGTCCGGGCCGTCCAGACCCCGCCCCGCCGCCTCGACGCCGATCAGGCGCACGCCCGCGTCCTCGATGAAGGGGTGGAACAGGCCGATGGCGTTCGACCCGCCGCCGATCGCCGCCACGCAGGCGTCGGGCAGCTTCTCCTTGCGCGCCAGCATCGAGGCGCGGACCTCGCGGCCGATGACCGACTGAAAGTCGCGCACCATGGCCGGATAGGGGTGCGGGCCCGCCGCCGTGCCGATCAGGTAGTAGGTGTCCTCGACATTGGTCACCCAGTCCCGCATCGCCTCGTTCATCGCGTCCTTCAGCGTGCCGCGGCCCGAGGTGACGGGCACGACCTCGGCGCCCAGCAGCTTCATCCGGAACACGTTGGGCGACTGCCGCTCGACGTCGGCGGCGCCCATGTAGACCACGCAGGGCAGGCCGAAGCGGGCGCAGACCGTCGCCGTCGCCACCCCGTGCTGGCCGGCGCCGGTCTCGGCGATGATCCGGGTCTTGCCCATGCGCATGGCCAGCAGAATCTGGCCCATGCAGTTGTTCACCTTGTGGGCGCCGGTGTGGTTCAGCTCGTCGCGCTTGAACCAGATGTCGCGCCGCCATGATGCTCGGTCAGCCGCTCGGCCAGGTACAGGGGGCTCGGCCGGCCGACGTAGTCGGTCAGGAAGCCGTCCAGTTCGGCCTGGAACGACGGGTCCGCCTTGGCCGCCTCATAGGCCGCGTTCAGCTCGTGGATCAGCGGCATCAGGGTCTCGGCCACGAACCGCCCGCCGTAGGGACCGAAACGGCCCTCCGCGTCGGGATAGGCGTAGCTGTTGGGCAGGGCGGCGTTCACGGCAATGGGTCTCGCGCGGGGGGAGCGGCGGAAATCAGGCGGCTCGCGCCGCCTCGAGGAACGCCGCGATCAGGGCCGGGTCCTTAACACCTGGCGCGCTTTCCACGCCAGAGGACACGTCCGCCAGGGGAGCCCCCGTCGTCCGGATCGCCGCGGCGACGTTGCCGGGGTTCAGCCCGCCGGCCAGGAACCAGGGTCGCTCGAACGTCCGCCCGGCCAGCAGGGTCCAGTCGAACGACGCGCCCACGCCGCCGGGCAGGGGGGACCCCTCGGGCGGCTTGGCGTCGAACATCAGGTGGTCGACGACCGGGATCCAGTCGGCGGCTGCGTCCAGGTCGGCCGCCGTCCGCACCGGCAGCGCCTTGACGATCCCCGCCCCGGTCAGCATCCGGGCCCGCGCCGCCTGCTCGGGCGTCTCCGAACCGTGCAGCTGGATCAGGTCGGGCTTCAGGATCAGGGCGATCTCGGTCAGCAGGGCGTCGTCCGCGTCCACCGTCACCGCCACGATCTTCGCCCTGCCGCGCGCGCGTTCGAACAGCGTGGCGGCCCGCAGCGGCTCGATGTGGCGGGGGCTTTTCGGGAAGACCACCGCGCCCACGAACGCCGCGCCGCCGGTCAGGGCCGCGTCCAGCGTCTCGGGCGTCGTCAGGCCGCAGATCTTGGCGTGCGCGCTCATCCGGTGCAGGTGCCCCTGCCGTCAGCATCGGTCAAGGGCGGCCGTTCCCCCCAACACCCGCTCATCCCGGCGAAAGCCGGGACCCAGTGCTTTCGTCGGATCGCCGGCGGATGGGATCGATACCGCGCGCTGCGTCCTGGACCGTTCTTCCAAAGGTCTAGGTCCCGGCTTTCGGCGGGATGAGCGGACCAGAAGGTCATTGAAAGATCCGGTCGATCTCGTCCTGATCCAGCAGCCGCCACTCCCCCGGCGCCAGATCGTCCGGCAAGGCCAGGCCGCCCAGGCGTTCGCGATGCAGCGCCTCGACGTGGTTGCCGACCGCGGCGAACATGCGCCGGACCATGTGATAGCGGCCCTCGGTCACCGAGACCCGCGCCTCGGTGGGAGAGAGACCCTCCAGCACCGCCGGCTTCAGCGGGCGGTCGTCGTTTTCGAGCAGCAGTTCGCCGGACGCGAACAGCGCCGCCTCGGTCCCGATCAGCGGCCGGGCCAGGGTCGCGCGATAGACCTTGGCGACGTGCTTCTTCGGCGAGATGATCCGGTGCAGAAGCTCGCCGTCGTCGGTCATCAGCAGCAGGCCCGAGGTGTCCTTGTCCAGCCGCCCGATCGTGGAGATGGCCGGGTCCCGGCGGCGCCAGCGGTCGGGCAGGACGTCGTAGACCAGCGCCCCGTCCTCCTTGTGCGAACAGGTCATGCCCAGCGGCTTGTGAAGCAGGACGACCAGGCCGTGCGGCGGGTCCAGAGGCTCGCCGTCGATCTCCATCCGCGACGGCAGGTCCGGCGTCACCGCGATGCGTTTCGAGACATCGGTGACGTCGGCGCCGTCCAGGACGATCCCGCCGGCCTTGCCCAGGCGCGCCATCTCGGCGCGCGAGCCGTAACCGAGCGAGCTCAGCAGCTTGTCGACGCGGGACGTCGGTGTCTTTCCACCCACTTTCGTCACCTCCCGGCCTCGCCATGCTCGCCGCAGGATGACGACGGCAAGGTCCTCACTTGATCGCCTCGAACAGCTTGTACCCGCCGGCGTCGGCGACCAGGCGCACCCGCTTGAAGGCCGCGTTCAGCTCGGCCTCGTAGGGCAGGTGCCGGTTGGCCACCAGCCACAGCACGCCGCCCTTCTTCAACAGGCCCGCGGCCTTGTGAATGAAGGCCTGGCCCAGGCGCCGATCCTCGGCGCCGCCGTCGTGGAAGGGCGGGTTGGAGACGACGAAATCCAGGTCGCCGGCCTCGTCCAGCGTCCGGGCGTCGATCTGATCGAAGGTCGCGCGCGGATCGTCGACGTTCCGGCGCGCGGCCTCGACGGCGCGGCGATCCAGATCGATCAGCGTCAGCGCGGCGACGGCCGGCGAACGCAGCACTACGGCGGCCAGCGCGCCGTAGCCGCAACCCAGGTCGATCCCCGCGCCCTTCATCGGCGGCAGGTGCTGGGCCAGGAGCGCCATCCCGGATCGATCCGGTCCCAGGCGAACACGCCGGGCTGCGACCAGGCCTCCAGGCCGGGCACGACGCGCGGCGCGCCGGCGGCGACCGCCTCCTCGATCCCCGCCAGGGTCTCCGGCTTCACCACGATGCAGCGGCGATGGTGGGCCTTGGCGCTTTCGCCGACCTCGACGCCGAAGGCCTGGAGCTCCTTCTTCAGGCGCGAACCGCCCTTGTCCTTCAGCGCCATGACGTCCAGCCGGCCGCCGACCTTCAGCGCGCGCAGGGCCAGGGCCAGGACGTAGCGCCGCTCCAGCACGCCGGGCGGGGCGTAGATCACGATCTCGTCGGCCGAGCCTTCGGCCACGTCTTCCAGCGGGGTCGCGCCCGGGATGAGCGGAGAGGTCTGCGTCGCCGCGCCGGGCGGATCGAACACCGCCGGCGGGCGGCCGTAGAGGAGGGTGGTCATCTGCGCGCCTATAGCGGGATTGCGCGCCGCCGCGAACCCGCGCCTTCTCCCATCCACCTCTCCATCGCCCCTTCAAGGCGACGGGGAGGACAGACGGCGCAGCCGTCAGGTGAGGGCGACGCCGGCCGCGGCCCATTGAGCGCCGACCTCCTCTTGCTTTCGTCATCCCGGCGAAGGCCGGGACCCAGCGGCGCCGGAGCGCAGCGCAGGCGATGGTTCCGCGAGCCGTGTGCGTGACAGCTTCGCCCTTCGGCGCCGCTGGGTCCCGGGGTCGCTGCGCGCCCCAGGATGACGAAAGCGGAGCGGCCGAGCCGGAACGCCCAGTCGGGTTCAGCGAAGAACATCGAGCGTTTTCAGCCTCCTGACCCTTCGTCATTCCCGTATTCCCACACCCCTCGCCGCCCGGC
>NZ_JBNFOJ010000237.1:0-4294 GCF_057364705.1 Brevundimonas sp. CURTG3B2_SDJG | reverse complement strand
CTCCGGATCACGCGAAGGTGGCGACCGCCCGCCCGCCACGGCCAGGGGCCTCGCGTGCAGCGGCCCGGCCCAGCCAACCGCCGCCGAACACCAGAAGGGACATAGGCCGGGCGACGTCGCTCATGAATATCCTAGGCGGACCGAACGCGCCGCGCGGGGGCCGGCGAAGCTTCCGTCGGCTCGGTCGTGAGCGCCTGGGCGCGGCGGCTGTTCCAGCTGGAGATGCAAGGGATCTTGGCCAGGTCGGCGCGATAGGCGTAGCGGCGGGCGACCTCGGTGACGTCCTGCAACAGCCCCTCGGCCAGGGTGATGGGCTTCAGGCCCAGTTCGCGGAACTGGTCGTTGGCGACGACCAGTTCGTTCTCGTCGGCTTCCTGGCGCGGATTGGGGACATTGCGGACCTCGGCGCCGGTCATGCCGGCGACCATGGCGGCCAGGTCGCGGACGCGACGGCTCTCGGTCATCTGGTTCAGGATCTTGACCCGATCGCCGGCCTTGGGCGGGTTCTTCAGGGCCAGCTCGACGCAGCGGACCGTATCCTGAATATGAATGAACGCCCGCGTCTGGCCGCCGGTGCCGTGCACGGTCAGGGGATAGCCGACCGCCGCCTGCATCAGGAAACGGTTCAAGACCGTTCCATAGTCGCCGTCGTAGTCGAAGCGGTTGATCAGGCGTTCGTCCTTGCGGGTCTCCTCGGTCTGGGCGCCCCAGACGATGCCCTGGTGCAGGTCGGTGATCCGGACGCCGTCGTTCTTGGCGTAGAACTGGAACAGCAGGGCGTCCTGGGTCTTGGTCATGTGGTAGATCAACCGGGTTCGGCGGGAACAGGATCTCCTGCTCGGCTGGTCCGAAGTCGGTGTCGACGGTGACCTTCAGATAGCCCTCGGGGATGCGCAGGCCGGCGGTGGTGTAGCCGTAGACCCCCATGGTCCCCAGGTGGGCCAGATGCACGTCCAGCCCGCTCTCCACGATGGCCGCGAGCAGGTGGTTGGTGGCGTTCAAGTTATTGTCGACAGTGTACAATTTATGCCGCGCCGATTTCATGGAATAGGGCGCGGCGCGCTGTTCGGCGAAGTGGACGACGCTGTCGGGCCTCCACTCTCGGATCAGGGCGACCAGACGGTCGAACTCCTTGCCGACGGTCATGTTGACGAACTCGATCGTCCGGCCCGAGACCTCCTTCCAGGCGGCGATGCGCTCGCCCATGGTGCGGATGGGGGTCAGGGACTGAACCTCCAGTTCGTTGTCGATGTTGCGGCGGCTCAGGTTGTCGACGATCAGGACGTCCCAGCCGCGCGCCGACAGATGGAGCGCCGTGGGCCAGCCGCAAAAGCCGTCCCCGCCCAGAACCAGTACGCGCATCGATCTACCCTTCCGTTTCCCTGCCCTTGCCTAGCTTGGAACGGGCGAGGCTCAAAGCGTGGCCTTGTAACGCAAGGCAAAGCGGCTTTCCGGCGTGGGACGAGCGGACGCTACCCTCTCCTCGCCCGCCATTCCTCGCGAGTCTGGCCCCAGCGGTCGACCGGCAGGTCTTGGAACGGCGGCGGCATGCGGGTCGGACCCTGGTTGTAGGAGCCGACGCGCTCGGCCAGCTTCTGCGACGGGACGTTGTCGGGGTCGATGCAGTGGATGACCTCGGTCCAGCCCAGGACGTCGAAGGCGTACTCGATGGCCGCCGTGGCCGCCTCGACGCCATAGCCCTTGCCCTGGGCGTCCGGATGCAGGCCCCAGCCGACTTCGGTCCCCGGCCAGTCGTGGGGACGCCAGGGCCCGATCCGGCCCAGCCACAGGCCGCTGGACCGCTCGATCAACGAGAACATCGACACCCCGGTCAGGCTCCAGGCGCCGGCCATGGTCATGAAGCCGCGCCAGGCGGTCGCCGCCGGCTGAGCGCCGCCCAGGAATTTGGCCGCCTCCGGGTCGGCCATCATCTCGGCCCAGCGCGGGAAGTCCTCAAGGGCGATGGGGCGCAGGGTGAGGCGTTCGGTCTGGATCACCGGTCCGGTCGTCAAAGCAGATACTCCCTCTCGAGCTGATACTGGCTGCCGTCCGAGGTCAGGACGCTGGAATACAGGCCGAAACGGTCCACCGGGATCGGGGGCGAGCGCAGCAGGTTGTGGCCGGCGATCCAGGCGCCCACCCGGTCGGGATTCGTCTGGGGCTTCAGATAGGCCAAGGTGACGTGGGGGCGGTAGTCGCGCCGGTCCATGACCAGGCCGGCGCGCTCGCCGGCGGCGCGGCAGCGCCCGGCCAGCACGGTCAGCCGCTCGTTGGCCTCGACGCCGGCCCATAGGGTATGGCTGCGGTGGGTGTCGCCGAAGGCGCCGACGCCGGACAGGGCGATCTGGAACGCCCCCCCGGTCGCGGCCCGCTGCAGTTCGGCCGCCAGGTCGTCGGCCCGGCGCTCGTCGATCTCGCCGTAGAAGGCCAGGGTGACGTGAAGCTGCTCCTCGGTGCGCCATTTCGCGCCGGGCAGGCCGGTCTGGCGACGCTTCAGCGTCTCGGCCACGTCCCAGGGGACCGACAGGGCGGTGAACAGCCGGATCATGCGACCGTTGGTAGCGGGTCCGACGCGGAGCCCCAAGTCCGGTTTTCCTTGCGGAGCGGCGAAGCCGCCCCGATATTCAGGAGCAACCGGACCCGCTTCCGGATTTTATTGGGAGACCGAACTCGCGATGAGCGACTTCAACAACGGCTACGCCCGTCAGGTCCCGCAGTCGGCCGACATGTCGGTGGACGCGGGCCTGCGCAGCTTCATGCTGGGCGTCTACAACAAGCTGGCCATCGGCCTGGTGGTCGCCGGCGCCCTGGCCTGGGTGGTCGGCAACGTCGAGGCGGTCCAGCAGCTCTTCTTCACGACCGGCGCGGACGGCCGCCTGAACATGACGCTGTTCGGCATGGCGGTTCAGTGGTCGCCCCTGATCCTGCTGTTCGGCTCGATGTTCTTCATGAAGAACCCGACGTCCCGCGGCGCCAGCCTGCTCTACTGGGCCGTGGTGGTCTGCATGGGCGCGTCGCTGGGCTGGATCTTCCTCGTCTACACCGGCGGCAGCATCGTCTCGACCTTCCTGGTCACGGCGGCGGCGTTCGGCGGCCTGAGTCTGTACGGCTACACCACCAAGCGCGACCTGGGGCCGATGCGGACCTTCCTGTTCATGGCCCTGATCGGCCTGATCCTGGCTTCGGTCGTCAACATCTTCCTGGCGTCGAGCACCCTCTACTGGATCACGACCTTCGCCGGCGTACTGATCTTCTCGGGCCTGATCGCCTACGACACCCAGCGCCTGAAGATGACCTACTACGCCATCGGCGGCGACCGGAACGCCATGGGCGTGGCCACCAGCTACGGCGCGCTGAGCCTGTTCCTGGACTTCATCAACCTGTTCCTGTTCCTGCTGCGCATCCTGGGCGGCAACCGGAGCTGATCCGGAACACGGAACCGAAAGACGGGGCCTCGGCGGAAACGCCGGGGCCTTTTCTATTCCACGACGGTGAAGCGGCGACTGTCGAAGACGCGCAGCACCTGGGCCAGCTCCCGGCCCCGGCGCAGGATCACCCCGCCCTCGCCGATCACCGCCCATTGGCCCTGTTTCAGGCGCAGGGCGGGACGCTTCTCGATACGGTAGGCGGGCGCGTCGCCGGACCTGCGGAAAACGGCGAACTCGGCCACGTCTCGGTGCCCGGCCATGGCGTAGTCACGCCATTCGCCCGAGGCGACCATCCGGCCGTACACCTTGAGAATCTGGTCCAGCTCGCGCCGGTCGAAGAAGACCGGTCCGGCCTGGGGCTGGGCGTCGGCGGCGTCGCTCATCCCATGAACCTAGTCGCCCGCGCGCCAGGCGCCAGCCCCTCGCGGCGAACGTCGTGTCCGGAACATCGCAATGCGAAGAAATCGCCCGGAACACGAAATCGCCTCCGTTCCGCCCATCGCCCGCCCCCTTGGGGGGCGACATCGGAGACATCGGCTCGTCGGAGTTCGGAGCGATCCCGGATCCTGAACAGCCCCCCCAGCCCCCCTGGATCATTCCATCAAGGGCTTCGGCGGGCCGATGCTTCCTCCAAAGCGAGACGCCCGTTCGCCACCTCCCCCTCCCGGCCGAGCGGGCGTTTTGCTGTCTGGACCCCCGCGAAAGGCGAAGACGGCCCGGATCAGGGCAGGGTCAGGCGAACCGTCTCGTTGTTCCGCTCAACCGACAGGCGGCGCTCGCCCGAGCGCTCCAGCGCGCGGCCCAGGGCCGTCAGGCTGGACACCGCGGCGCCATCGACGGAGCGGACCAGATCGCCGGCGTCGCCG
>NZ_JBNFOJ010000236.1:0-4298 GCF_057364705.1 Brevundimonas sp. CURTG3B2_SDJG | reverse complement strand
CTCGACCCTGCTGAACGACGCGCCCGAGACGATGCGCGACGGGTCGATCGGCCCGACCCGACGGCATCGAGGATCTGTCGGCGGCCCGCGAGCTCCGCGCCGCCGTCGCCGATCTGGAAGGCGCCGCCGACGCCTGGCTGCTGCCGTCCGGACTGGCCGCCGTCACCGTCCCCCTCACGGCCCTGCTGCGGGCCGGCGACGAGGTCGTGACCACCGACGCCCTCTATGGGCCGACCCGGCGCTTCCTGAAGCGCCATATGGGCGCCCGCGGCGTCACCACCGTCTTCCACGATCCCGCCGCGACGACGGACGAGATTCTGGCCCTGTTCACGGACCGCACGCGGATCCTGCTGATCGAGTCGCCGGCCTCCCTGACGTTCGAGTTGCTGGACGTCCCCGCCCTGGCCGTCGCCTGCCGCGTTCGCGGCGTGATCACCGTCATGGACAACACCTGGGGCGCCGGCTTGGCCTTCCGCCCCCTGGGCCATGGCGTCGACGTCAGCGTCCAGGCCGTCACTAAATACGTCGGCGGCCATTCCGACCTGCTGATGGGCGCCGTCGCCGCCGCCGATCCCGCGATCCGGCGCGCGATCCTCGAGACCATTGAGGACCTGGGCTGGCGGGTCTCGCCCGACGACGCCTGGCTGGCGCTGCGCGGCCTGCGCACCCTGCCGCTCCGCTACGCCGAGCAGGAACGCTCGGCCCGCATCGTCGCCGAATGGCTCCAAGCCCGTCCCGAGGTCGCCGAGATCCTGTGGCCCGCCCTGCCCGGCTCGCCCGGCCACGCGCTGTGGAGCCGCGACTATTCCGGCGCCGCCTCCCTGTTCGGCGTGGTCATGAACGGCGGCGACGCCGCCGCCGCCCATGCCCTGATGTCGGCGCTGGAGCTGTTCGGCCTGGGCTATTCCTGGGGCGGCTTCGAGAGCCTGATCACCTGCGAGACCGGCCAGATGTCCGCCCGCCGCTCGCCGCCGAGGCTGGCCGGGCCGCTGCTGAGGCTGCACGTGGGCCTGGAGGACCCCACCGACCTGATCGCCGACCTCGAGGCGGGCCTGGCCGCCTGGCGCGCCTCTATTTGAGCTTCGCCCGCGCCGTCTTCAGCCTGGCCTTCAGGGCATCCCGCGCCTTGGCCTGACGTTTCGCCAGCGCCGCGGCCGCCTTGTCCAGCGCCGCGCGCTGGGCCTCGAGCCGATCGACCTCGGCGGCCTGATCGGCGTCCAGCGCCTCCAGGTCCGCCTCCAGCGCCTTCACCCGCGCCCTATCCTTCTCCGAGGGCCTCTTCCTCTTTTCCGCCCGGTCAGGTCCGGGCGCGGGCGCGACCTCGCCGACATCCACCGAAAGGCCCCGCTCGATCAGCGTCCCGGGCGACTTCAGGGCCGCGTCATGGTCGGGGCCGTCCTGGATCTGCCGGGCCGATCCGTCCTTGAACAGGTCCCGGCTGACGCCCCAGGCCTGCAGCGCCTTCGGCCGCGACGAGGCGGCCACGGTCCAGGCGTGGAAGCCGTCGGAATAGCGGAACACCTTCAGCTTGGCGGGCATCCCTCCAGAACGGTCCGGCCAGCCGCCGGTTCAGTCAGGAATGGCCATCACGGGCGACGGGCGTGCCGAAGACAGTATCCGGCGATGCGGTTGCAGCCCCTCGGAGTCCGGAAGCGCTGTTCCGGTTTCGGCCCTTAGGTCCAGTTTGCTGATGACGCTATTGGTGCGCTTCTCATCCGATCCATGGCGGATGTTTGGACACTTGATTATCATGTGTTGATGAACGCGGACCTGATCCAAACGATAGACGCTACGTTCGGATGGCGGGGGTTTCCGGACGCCATGTTCTACCACGCCCCTTTCGGTCTACGGTTCGAGCTGGGTGGTGGCTTGGACATGGGGCCGCTTCGCTTCATGCAGGCCCTCGACAGGGCGCGAACGATCGCCGCCGCCCTGTTTTCGGACTCTGAAACACTCATCGCGGTCGTTTCCATATACGGTGAGGAACGCATCACGAGACGACACTCGGCAGCGTTCCGGCAGTTGCAGCATATTGGCTTTCCACACGCCTTCGGACTGGCGACGAAGGTCCCGCAGAACGACCAAGACTACATCGATCAGTTTGGCGGCGACCTGTTCCGTCATTGGTATGGTGCGCAATTCGCCAACGATGACGCGTCGCTCTCTGCCCTCATATGGGCCAGCATAGCTCGGGGGATGGACATCCAGCCCAAGGCGCGTTGGCTGGACACGATACATGTCGCCGACCTTCGGAATCGTCTCGCTCTCACGGTCTATGACGACCGGGGGATGGATGTGATCGGGCCTGGCGGACAGCCGCTCACCTCGCTCTATCAGAAGTTCAATGCGTGGCTTTTGGAGTACGATCGCGCCGAGATGGACGCGAAGTTCTTCTCCTGATCGCATCACCAATGCCCACCTCCCGTTCCTTGGCAGCCCTCCTTCGGCTTCCGAGGTGACCACCGGTGAACAATGGCTTCAGCCCGATCCCGCCCCCCTGGCGCGCCCTGCAGGATTCGAACCTGCGACCGTCCGCTTAGAAGGCGGGTGCTCTATCCAGCTGAGCTAAGGGCGCTTGAGATGGGGTTCAGGCGTTTATCGCACCCGGCGGCGGCTCGGGAACGCGAACCTATCGCGCCTCAAGTAGCCGATAGGCGATAGGCGCGCCAGCAAGCACTAGCCGCCCTGGCGGCTAGTGCGTCCAGGGCTGCTTGCGGTAGGTGGCGAAGTTGTCGGCGTAGGCCTTGATGATCACCGGCGGCTCCTGCGGCTCGTGCAGGCGGAAGGCGATGCCGTGCCGCTCGGCGTAGGCCACGGCCTCTTCCTTCGTGTCGAAGGTCAGCCGCACTTGGCCGTTCATGTCCGACGACGAGGTCCAGCCCATCAGCGGATCGATCGTCCGCGCCGAGGCCGGCTCGAACTCCAGCCGCCAGTCTCTCGACTTGGCCTTGCCGGACTGCATGGCGGTCTTGGCGGGGCGGTAGATGCGGGCGATGGCCATGGAAAACCTCGGTCGAACGCCGTGAAGGCGCGCGGGCTGAGATAGCGGCTGGTTCGCGCGGGGTCCAGCGCCGACGATCTAGGTCGCCTTGACCTGCCCCGGCAGCGGCGGCTGCTGCACGGTGAGGTCCCTGCCGCCCCAACCCCAGAAGAAGGTCGGCTGGACCTTGAACCCCATCATCGTGCTCTCCGGCGTCTGGGTCCAGCACACGGCCCGGGCCATCACCAGGACCCGGAACTGATAGTAGGCGTCCTTCGACGGCTCCTCGGCCTTCACGCCCTTGCGCCGGTAGATCTTCTGCTGGGTGTCGGGGAACAGGAAGAGCTGGCTCAGCTCCGGCTGGAACGTGGTCTGGGACACCGAGACCGGCGAGGGAATGTCTCCTGGCGGACGAAGGGCGGGAAGTCCGACGCGCCGACGATGTAATGCACCAGGGCGGCCCGCTCGTCGGACAGGTTCTGGATGCGGACGTCGGGAATGGAGGTCGAGGTCCCCCAGGACACGGTCGTGGAGTCCGTGGCCGTCGCGGTCGGGCTGTCGCCGAAGAAGCCGACGCTGCCGCCGAATGTGTGGCTGCCCCCGGTCGAGAATTGGGTCGCGCCTTCGGTGGTGCCGGGAAACGAGCTCGCCAGCAGCCCATTGTCCGGGTTCTGGAGCGGCCCCTCCTGGTAGTCGCCCTTGCCGGGCAACGTCGTGAAGGCGCCGGGCGAACGGCCGTCCGGCCCCGCCGGCTGGACGTCGCGCCCTCCGTCGCGGACCGGCTCGACATAGACCCAGTAGTCGGTGACGCGCGGCTGGCCGATGTCGCCGTTGGGCCCGAAACTGGGCCGCAGCACCAGGTCGTGGACCAGGACGATCCCGTTCATCAGCCGACCGCTTCCTTCGGTGTAGGTGGTGGCGAAGGCCTCGACGTTCGAGACCACCTCCACATGGAACGGCGGCGGCCACCCCTGGCCCAGGGGCGTCTGGAACGCCTCGACCCCCAGCGTCTGGGCGAGTTGCTTGTACAGCGCGGCTGGATCCGAACTCGAGGTCGGCATGGGCTTGCTCCGGGTTATGAGGTCAGGCGAGAGGCGGCGCTTGCGTCACGGCTCGCCCGCCGGACCTTCGGGCGCGGGTCCCGGGTCCATCCCGCCGCCTCCGATGTTTGGCCCCGCGCCTCCGCCTCCGCCGCCGTCCGGCGCGGGATCCGGCTCAGGGGCGGGCCCGGGCTCCGGCGCAGGCTGACCTTCGTTCGGACCGCCCGCGTCGGGCTGATTGACGTCAGGCTGATGAGCGTCGGGGCATGGGGATCGGG